>JARFQM010000102.1 GCA_029287755.1 Desulfofustis sp.
CTTTAAGCGCCTCGGGTTTCCCGATCCCCGCAAACGGATCCCGTTGCGCAGCGGCAAGCAGCCGGTTAATCCGGCGCAGCGTTTTTCGGTCCTGTTGCTGCCAATAGAGGTAGTCCTGCCAGGCCGCCGCAGTCCAGCACAGGCGCTCAGTCATCGATGGGCTGGCGTTCCCTCACCTTGCCAGAACGATACTGTTCAATGGACTGCTGAAGATGAGCCACATTCGCCGGGCTCTGCAGCAGGTGCAGCGTTTCCATCAAGCCGTTGTAGTGATCCAACGACATCACTACTGCATCTTCGGCATCGCGCCGGCTGATGACCGTGCAGTCTGAATCTTCGACTACCTGGTCGAGAATGCTCTTGAAACTGTTCCTGGCCTTTGTATACGAAACGACCTTCATGGCTGCCACCCGCATAATATGTACAGTTTATTGTACAGATCACGAGTCACATTTCCAGAGGGGAAATTCTCGGCCCCATGTCGGAAACCAACCATCCTTGAATATTGGACATTCCCCCAAATAACCTCTCGCTTAAACCCAGTTCTCCAGAGACAGATCGGGCACCCTGCTGAACTCCCGGGTATTATTGCTCACCAGCACGACCCCCAGGCTGAGGGCATGAGCCGCAATGAACAGGTCGTTGTTTCCAATGGGGGCGCCCTGTCGCCTGAGATGCGCACGCAGCCTGCCGTAGCATTCTCCTGCCTGGTCATCGAGAGGCAGCACCAGCAGGCGGCTGGCAAAGCCCTGCAACTGGTCCCAGCGAGGGCCCTTGAGCGCCGCCGGACCGTTTTCCACTCCAAAACACAACTCAGCGTAAGTCACCGATGAAATGCACAACTCCTTCACGGCCTTGAACTTGTGCCGCAATTGCCTGGATCGCCGATTCAGAACATAAATACAAATATTGGTATCGAGCATGTACATCAGGAGAACGAGCGTTCCTGTGGCGGCAGATCGTCCCGCTCCGACAGGAAATCCTCACCGAATGCCGATTCCTGGTCGAAGAACTCATCCCACCCGGGCGCACTGGCCGACAAAATGACCTTGTCACCCCGTTTTTCCACGAACACCTCATCACAGTCGAAGCGGCACTCCTTGGGCAAGCGCACCGCCTGGCTGCGGCCGTTCATGAAGATTTTTGCGGTTCTGGTCATCTGCGTATCCCGTAAACTTGATATATACCTCATAGTATATACCATTTTACTGTAGCAAAGCCCCGCCCATCTCAGAAGGAAATTACCGCGGTGTAAATGCTGGCCATGCGGTAATTATGGCCGTAGGAGCGGCTTCAGCCGCGATGGGTTACAGAAAGTGAAGCTCAAGCACAGGCGCATCCGGGCAAGTCAGTACCTGCGCCCAACCCAAAAAAAAACCGGGGCACTTGGCCCCGGCAGTCTCGTTGGATATTCCGGGTAGCAGCTCCCGGGCATCCGTTGGATTCTTCGTTGATTACCTCATCCCTTCATACAACCCGAATAATTGGGGTCAGAGTAAAAATGCCATCTCTGTCTCGGTCAGATCTCGCTGGCCTACCCAGCATTTTTACTCTGACCCCGGTTATTCGGCTTTCTCCGAATTCCGGGTTGGGTGGTCGAGGCGCCAGCCCTCCCTGGCTGCCTCGATTGCCATACCTGGCTCTCACCACCCATCCCTTGAAAAATGACCGTCCGTGGCCTTTTTCTTAGTAGCCTTTGTTCCGTGGCTACATCACTCCACCTCGAAATAAGACCATCCCTGGTGGAATCGCGGTCCTTCCTGGACCGCCTCTTTCGCAATATAAATTTGGGGTCAGAGTAAAAATGCCCTCAGTCCTTGTCAGATCGCTGCTGGCATTGGCAGCATTTTTACTCTGACCCCAAATTTCGGATTCAATGACCTTCCCTGGTCGCCACCTGCATATCCGTTGCATTACGAAACTGGGGTATTGCCCTTCCTCTCCAGTTCTTGCCTTTTTATTCTTCCAACGGTAATGCGGTGGTGTACTTGTTACTGCGCAATACAAAACTCGTATTCACGTGGTGCACGGCTCTACATGGCATTATGTGCTCACGCAACAGCTTCTCGTACGCCCGAATGCTTTTGCACGCAATCTTCAAGTGATAGTCGTGCTGGCCACTCATGGCATAGCATTCCAGGATCTCGGGCCGATTGGCTACCATCTCGTCAAATTCCCTGATACTCGTAGGGTGGTGGTCCTCCAATGAAACCGCGGCAATCGCGATAACATCCAGCCCAATTTTTTCCGGGTCCAGTATCGCTACTGTGGTAGTAATGACCCGGTCTTCCTCCAATTTTTTAACTCGACGCCAACATGGTGACGTTGATAAGCCGACCTTTTCCGCGAGAGCCTGGCTGGAGAGCGAGCCGTTTGCCTGCAACTCCGCTAGGATTCTCAGGTCTGTCTTGTCCATTAAGACATAAATTTTTCGTCAAAGTCCGTTTGACGAAATATTTATATCATAATTCCTTTGTCAAACGCAAACTTTAGAACCTTCTTGCGCGTAGTTTGATATAAAATTACCAACTATTGCAAGCAAAAAGAAAAAATATTGCGGAGAGTCAAAAAAACAAACACATGAAATCAACCAAATACACATCCCACCAGCCCGACGAACACGGCCATATCCCCTACTCCGCTGAAGAAAACCTGATCTGGCACGACCTGATCAAACGGCAGATCCCCCTGTTGCACGGCAGGGCATGTTTTCCCTGGATCGAGGCCATGCACGAAATGAATTTTCCAATGGACCGCGTGCCGCAGCTTCCGGAGATCTCAGAAGTACTGCAAAAACACACCGGCTGGTCGGTGGCGCCGGTTCCCGCACTGATCGGCTTCACCGAGTTTTTCGATCTGCTGGCCAACAAGCAATTCCCGGTAGCCACCTTCATCCGCACCCGTGAGGACTTCGACTACATCCAGGAGCCCGATATCTTCCACGAGGTCTTCGGCCACACCCCGCCGCTGACCGACCACCGCTTCGCCGCCTTCGTGGAGGCCTACGGCAAGGCCGGCCTGGCCGCCGATCCCAGAGACCATTTCATGCTGGCCCGCCTGTTCTGGTTCACCGTGGAGTTCGGACTGGTAAATACCGACGAGGGCATCCGCGCCTACGGCTCCGGCATCATGTCCTCACCCAGCGAACTGCGCTACGCAGTGGAAAGCGAAGAACCCGAACGCAAACCCTTCGACCCGGTCGAGGCCCTGCGCACGCCCTACCGCATCGATATCCTGCAACCGATCTACTTCGTCATCGACAGCTTCGACACCCTATTCCACCTGGCGCAGGAGGACCTGATCGCTCACATCCGCGAAGCACGAAGACTCGGCATGCACGAACCCGCCTTCGAGGCTGCATGACATTGGCAGTGACAGTGGTAGTGGCAGTGGGAGCGGCTTTAGCCGCGATTGTATTTAATTGAGAAAATGATAAAACACATCGCGGCTAAAGCCGCTCCCACAGCCATAATGAACCTTTTACAGAATTTCGGAGAATCTACATGAACACAGTCTGCGACCTCACCGACCGCAAATGCGTCCCCTGCGAGGGCGGCGTACCCACCCTGAGCCGCGAAGAGGCGGAAGCCTGTCTCTTATACACATCTGACGCTGCCGACGATGAGTACAACGTGTAGATCTCGG
>JARFQM010000120.1 GCA_029287755.1 Desulfofustis sp.
TTGCCCCATTTATCGCCTTGCCCATCCGTATGATGGTGATCTGCCTCAAGCCGATCGTCAAGCTGTGCCAGACCATCACCCGCCTTATCCCCCAAGATAAGAGCGAGGACTCCATCACTGCCGAAGAATTGCAGACCATCGCTGCGATGTCTCGGCAGTCCGGTCAGCTGGAAGAGGTTCAGGAAAAGGTCATCTCCAACATCATCGACCTCAAGCAGAAAACCGTGCGCCAGGTGATGACTCCCCGTACGGTCACCTTCTCGCTTGATGAAAATCTTTCGGTCGAAGACGCAATGCTTGAAATTTCACGGCTTACCAGTCATAGCCGGGTACCGGTGTATGACAAGGACCCCGACAATGTCACCGGCATTATCATGAGAAAAGACGTGCTTCTGGCTGCCGCTCAACAGAAGCTGTCGGCCGCCCTTGGGAAGTTCAAGGGGCCGGCTCATTTTGTTCCGGAAACAATGCCCCTTAATCTGGTTCTGATAGATTTTTTTGAGAGACGTCAACACCTTTTCGTGGTTGTCGACGAGTACGGCTCGGTAACCGGCATCATCTCGATGGAAGACGTGCTGGAGGAGATCGTGGGTGAGGAGATAATCGACGAATCTGATCGAACCAGAGATATGAGAGAACTCGCACGCCGGGAAACAACCAGGATGCATTCAGAGTAACCTGAATCTCAATTCACCGGTTCAAGCCTCATGCGAGTGGTAAGCTCCTGCCCCTGGCGCAGATAGGTCAGCTCTATCTCGTCGCCCACCTGAAGATTTTCAAGTATGTCTCTGACGTCGTTGACGGAGTTGACCAGTGTACCGTCTATACCAACTATAATGTCGCCGGTCACGATTTCTCCGCGCAGCTGCCGGGCGGCCTGAAGACCAGCCTGATCCGCGGGCCCGCCCACTTCGACCCTGCCGATCAATATGCCTTCATTGATGCCATATCTGGCGGCATAACGCTCATCAACAAGAGTTACCCCGATACCCGGTTTAATCAATTTGCCGTATTTGATCAGATCGGGTACCACCCGGTTCACCTCCTCAACCGGAACGGCGAAACCAATGCCGGCATACGCCCCTGAAGGGCTGTAGATCGCCGTATTGACTCCTATCAATCGTCCGGCACTATCGAGAAGTGGTCCCCCTGAGTTGCCGGGATTTATTGCCGCATCGGTTTGGATCACCCCTTCTATGGTCCGTCCGGTGATTGCATTGATCTCCCTGCCCAGAGCAGAGATAATGCCCGAAGTGATAGTGTGGTCAAGGCCGAATGGATTGCCGATGGCAAAAACTTTCTGGCCGACCAATAGGTTGGAGGCTTCACCAACGGCTATTGGTTTTAGTTTACGAGCCGGCGCACTTATCTGCAGCACCGCGAGGTCCTTGTCCGGAGCAGCACCCACGAGTAACGCCTTATGTTCGGATTGATCTGAAAGGGTAACCCGGATTTGGCTGGCATCGGAAATGACATGATAGTTGGTAACGATCCTGCCTTCGCTGTCCCAGATGAAGCCCGATCCGGTTCCCTGGGGGATCTGCACCGCGTTCAGAGAGAAGAGATTTCTCCTTACCGCGAGACTGGTAATGAACACCACCGATGGTGCGCTCTCCCTGAATATGTCGATGGTGTTTTGCTCATCCTCGGCCAGATCGCCTCGGGCTGTGATCGCTCGCGGTTCCGCGTTACGATTGATCTGCTGAAGGTTTTGCCCGCCAAACAGATACCAGAGCATGCCGGCGAGTATCAGCAGGAGAATGAAGGGCTTGAAGGAGCCCGTTTTTTTTGATGGTTCCATGGATGCAACGATTAAAGACCAAGAATCAGCTTGGCGGTATAGAAATACATCATCACGCCAACGATATCGATGGCAGTGGTGACGAAGGGACCGGTGGCAATGGCGGCGTCAAATCCAAATCGCTTCAGAACCAGCGGTATGATGGTCCCGAGGGTGGCGGACATGGCCATGATAAAGAAGATGGACAGACCGACGACCAGGCCCAGCAAGGTGGGGTCCCGGTGAAGAATAAAGGAAACAACGCCTAAGAAAATACCGTAGACGCAGCCAAGCAGAAGCCCGACCCTGAATTCTTTGAAAATCACTTTAAACAGCTCGTTCATGTTCACCCGACCGGTGGCGATACCCCGCACGATGATGGTCGATGACTGGGTGGCGATATTACCTCCCATTCCCATCACTATGGGGATGAACGAAGCCAAGGCAATGACCTTGGTGAGTTCATGCTCGAAGCTGCCGATAATGACCATGGCCATGATCCCGCCAATCCAGGAGGCAAAGAGCCATGGAGCTCGCAGCATGGCATTGTCAAAGGTAGATTTCAGCAGGATTTCACGGTCCTTACCGGCGCCAGCCATCTGCAGGAAATCTTCGGTCGCCTCTTCTCGGATGACGTCGATTATGTCATCGACGGTCACTATACCCAGCAGGTTGTACGAAGAATCGACCACTGGCACAGCCAGGATATTGTATTGCGAAACCACGTGGGCGACTTCACTCTGATCGGTATCCGTGCTCACCGATATGACGTTTGGATTCATTACATCTTTGAGTTTTCTTCCGGGAGCATTCATCAACAGTTCGCGCAGGGAGATCACACCGGCCAGTTTGCCGTCCCCATATTTGATGTAGAGATAGAAGACCATCTCCATCTCCTCGCTCTTCTGCTGGATGATCGAAATAGCCTCCCCCACCGTGAGGTTTTCCTCGAGACACATGAAATCTGGCGACATCAAGCCGCCGGCGGTCTCCGGATGATACTGCAGCAGACCTTCGACCTCTTCCCGGTCTTCCTTGGCCATGTGCTCGCTGATTTCTGCGGCGAGATCATCGGGAATTGTCTCAAGAATGTCGACCGCGTCATCGGAGGGCTGACGCCGCGGTGTTCCGCAGCGGCGGTCGAGCTCTACAAAATCTTCGTGGACGGCGAGTGCGTGGTGACTGATGCCCCGACCGCCGAGATGGTGAAGTTGACCGAGAACAGCTTCCGCGACGTCAACATCGCATTCGCCAACGAACTCTCGATCATCTGCGACAAGATCGGCGTGGACGTCTGGGAGCTCATCGCTCTCGCCAACCGCCACCCGCGGGTCGATATTTTGAAACCCGGTCCGGGCGTGGG
>JARFQM010000121.1 GCA_029287755.1 Desulfofustis sp.
CACAGTCCCTGCAGTTCCTTGACCAGTACGTGGAACGATTCGGGCAGGCCGGTGGCCAGGAAGTTGTCTCCCTTGACGATACGTTCATACATCTGGGTACGCCCTTCAACGTCGTCCGATTTGGCGGTCAGAAACTCTTTCAGCGTATAGGCCGCGCCATAGGCCTCCATAGCCCAGACCTCCATCTCGCCGAGCCGCTGGCCGCCGAACTGGGCTTTGCCGCCCAGCGGCTGCTGGGTAACCAGCGAATATGGTCCTGTGGAACGGGCATGAATCTTGTTGTCCACCAGGTGATGCAGCTTCAGCATATACATGGCGCCGACCGTAACCATATTGGCAAAGGGCTCGCCGGTGAGACCGTCATAGAGCTGCACCTGGCCTACTTCATCGACCCCTGCCTCGATGAGCAGGGCACGAATCTCAGCTTCTTCGGCCCCATCAAACACCGGGGTGGACATATGCAGTCCCTCCTGATGCTCCCGAGCCCATTCGATCAGCTCTTCGTCAGTCACCCCTTTGGTGATGGCGCTGTATTCATCCTTGGAATAGACCGTCTTGAGCTTTTTCTTGATCAGCGCCGCCGCTTGCTGGCGGGCCATCTCCCCGAGTTGCTCGCCCAGCTTCCTGGCCGCGTAGCCGAGGTGGGTCTCAAGTACCTGGCCGACGTTCATACGCGACGGCACTCCAAGCGGGTTGAGCACGATATCGACCGTAGTGCCGTCGGCAAAATAGGGCATGTCCTCTTCTGGAAGCAGACAGGATACAACCCCCTTGTTGCCGTGCCGGCCAGCCATCTTGTCCCCGACTGAAAGCTTACGCTTGGTGGCCACATAAACCTTAACCATTTTGACCACGCCGGGAGGCAGGTCGTCGCCTTTTTTCAGCCGCTCGATGATACCGTCGTATCTCTCGCTGATTAGACTCGCCTGGCGCTCATAGCGGCCGTAAATATCCTCTATCTTGTCGAGGTATTTTGCCCGCTGGGAGAAATCGAGCGAACGCAAGCCATGGAAACCGACCTGCTCAGCCAACTCAGCCTTAAATTTTTTCCCGAGCTTGACCAGAACCGTGCCGTCCTTGGCGGCGACATCCTGCTTGACGGTTTTCTTGTCGAGTATTTTGCCCACCTCGCGGCAGACACCGCGTTTGAGGCTGGCAAGTTCGTCAAGCTTGTCCTGGTTGAGCCTGTCGATTTCCAGGTCCTCGATCATCAGAGAGCGCTCGTCCTTGTCGACCCCTTTGCGTGAAAAAACTTTGGCGTCGATAACCACCCCTTCGACTCCCGGCGGAACCCGAAGTGATGAATCTTTGACATCCTGGGCTTTTTCACCGAAAATCGCCCGCAGCAGCTTCTCTTCCGGCGAGAGCACCGTCTCACCCTTAGGGGTTACCTTGCCTACCAGGGTATCGCCGGCCCGGACATCGGCACCGATCCTGACAATCCCTGACTCGTCCAGGTTGCGCAGGGTATCTTCACTCACATTGGGAATGTCGCGGGTGATTTCTTCCTTGCCCAGCTTGGTGTCCCGAGCCATGGTTTCGAACACCTCGATATGCAGTGAAGTAAAGGCATCCTGCTTGAGGAGCCGCTCGTTGACCAGAATTGAATCCTCGAAGTTGAAACCGCGCCAGGGCATAAAGGCAATGGTGACGTTCTTGCCCAGGGCCAATTCACCCTTGTCGCAGGACGGGCCGTCGGCCAATACGGTACCCAGTTGCACACGGGTATGCGGCTTGACCAGAGGTTTCTGGTTAAAACAGGTGTTCTGGTTTGATTTTTTATATTTTTCGAGGCGGTAGACCGCTACCCCGGTCTCGGAACCGTCGACGCCGGGCTCGTCATAGCAGACAACGATGCGGTTGGCATCGACTTCTTCTACCACGCCGTCCCCGGCAGCCAGCAGACAGGCGCCGGAATCCCTGGCCACGTAGCGCTCCATTCCAGTACCGACCAGCGGTGCGGCGGTGCGCATCAACGGTACGGCCTGACGCTGCATGTTGGAGCCCATCAAGGCCCGGTTGGCGTCGTCGTTTTCCAGGAAGGGAATCAGCGAAGCGGCCACACTGACCAGCTGATTGGGAGCAATATCCATGTAAGTGATACTGTCGGCGTTGGTGGTGATAACCTCGCCGTCCTCCCTGGCGATCAATGTCTCCGGGATTATACGATGCTTGCCGTCGACCGGCGTCAGGGCCGGAGCGATATAATTGTTCTGCTCCTGGAGGGCGCTCAAGTAACTGATCTCCTTGTCATAGACAATCCGATCACCGACTTTGCGGTAGGGGGTTTCTATGAACCCATACGGATTGACCCGGGCGTAAGTAGCCAGGGAGACGATGAGACCGATGTTGGGACCTTCCGGGGTTTCCACTGGACAGATCCTGCCGTAATGAGTGGGATGTACGTCACGAACCTCAAAGCCCGCCCGCTCGCGGGAAAGACCTCCCGGCCCAAGGGCGGAAAGACGCCGCTTGTGGGTAACCTCGGAAAGAGGATTAGTCTGATCCATGAACTGGGAGAGCTGGCTGGTGCCGAAAAACTCCTTGATGGCCGCAGAGATCGGTTTGGGGTTGACCAGATCGTGGGGCATGAGGGTCTCCACGTCCTGCAGGGTCATGCGCTCCTTAATGGCCCGCTCCATGCGGACCAAGCCCATCCTGTACTGGTTCTCCACCAGTTCGCCAACGGTGCGGACCCTTCGATTACCCAGGTGGTCGATATCGTCTACGGTTCCCTGGCTGTCTTTGAGGCGCACCAGGTATTTCACCGATTCGACGATGTCTTCCTTGGTCAGCGCCCGCTGGGAAATGTCCACGTCGAGGCCGAGCCTGGCGTTGATCTTGTAGCGGCCGACCTCGGAGAGATCGTAAAGCTCCGGGTTGAAAAACAGGTTCTGGAAAAAGCTCTCAGCCACTTCCGGTGTCGGCGGGCTTGACGGCCGCAGCCGGCGATAAATCTCCAGCAGCGCCTCTTCGGTCGAACTGACTTTGTCGACAGCCAAAGTTTTCCTGAAGGATTCAGAATACTTCACCCCGTCAATGCCGAGCACCTTGAACTCCTTGATCTTGGCTTCGCCAAGGGTGTCGAGCAGCGATTCGGTAATTTCGGTGTTGTGCAAAACCAGCGGCTGGTCCTCGGTTGGATCGGCGATATCGTGGCAGATAACCTTGCCGATAAGCGCCTCGGGCGAGATTTTCATGAACTCGATGCCCGCCGCCTCGATTTTACGGCACATGGCCCGGGAAATTTTCCGTCCTTTCCTGCCCAGAACCTCACCGTCCTTGGGATTGATCAGATCGAACTCCAAGCGGGTTCCAAAGGCGGTCTCCTCATCATAGCTGATCAGATAGCCGTCTTTCTGTTTTTTAATCGTGGAGATCGGATAGAAATGTTCAAGCAGCTCGGTACCGTTGTACCCCAGTGCTTTCAGCAGGGTGGTAACCGGGAATTTACGTCGCCGGTCGATGCGTACATGGAGAACATCCTTGATATCAAATTCCAGATCGATCCAGGAGCCGCGTACCGGGATGATGCGGGCCGAGTAGAGCAGTTTGCCGCTGGCGTGGCTTTTACCCTGATCATGGGTATAGAACAAGCCAGGAGACCTCTGCAGCTGAGAAACGATGACCCGCTCTGTGCCATTGATAACGAACACGCCGTCGGCGGTCATCAGAGGCAGCGAACCGAAAAACACTTCCTGTTCTTTTATATCTCTGATCGACTGGACTCCGGTCTCCTCGTCGACGTCGAAGGTGATCAGCCGGACCACGATTTTCAATGGGATTTCATACGTCATGCCCCGCTGCTGACATTCCTGAACCGTGTATTTCGGCTCACCGAACTTATATCTGACAAACTCCAGGGAACAGACGCCATTGAAGTCATTGATCGGAAAAATTTCTTTTAAAATGGCCTGGAGTCCAATATCTTCCCGTTGATCGGGATCGGAATTCTTCTGCAGAAAATGCTCATAGGATTTTCTCTGCATTGAAATCAGATGCGGTGGTTCCAGAATGCTGGCTGCACTGGCAAATTGCTTTCTGATTCTTTCCATGTTCTTCCTCGAGGTTGCTAGGACCTTGGATTTATCGATCTATTCTGTAAAATTCGCTGCGTATCATCGGACACCGACCAGAGGATCTGCGGTGTATGTCCGGAAGCGGCTGTATATGGTGGTATAGGGTTGAGCCATGTGAAAACATCCAGTGTGGGAATTACCCAAATCAATTGTTAAGCATTGCCTATTCTGTCGTCAAACATCGATCGATCTCTGACACCTTTGCCAGAAACAAGCAACATATTGATATTAATAAATGTTTTCAGCCAATTTAAGAAAACCTGCCTAAACGCGACACGCCGCGCATAAAAGCGCAGCGTGTCGTAGCCGTGACAGTTCACCTGGTGAACCATCCGATTTATGAAAGAATTATTTAATCTCGACTGATCCGCCGACACCTTCGATCTTGGCTTTAATTTCCTCGGCCTCTTCTTTGGTGACGCCTTCCTTAACCGGCTGGGGTGCTCCCTCGACCAGTTCCTTAGCCTCTTTGAGGCCGAGGCTGGTGATGGCGCGAACCTCTTTGATGACCTTGATCTTCTGGTCTCCTGCACCGGCCAGGATTACGTCGAACTCGGTTTTCTCTTCAGCAGCCGCAGCAGCGCCTGCATCACCGGCAGGACCGGCAGCGGCAACAGCTACCGGAGCGGCAGCGGAAACGCCGAATTTGTCTTCCAGTTCCTTGATGAGCTCGGAAAGCTCAAGAACGCTCATATTGGCAATGAATTCAATCACGTCTTCTTTTTTTACAGCCATTTTATTTTCCTCTTTTCCTTTGCTAGATAATCTTGATGTGAAAATTTCTCAGACCCCACTCAGGCCTGTTCCTTTTGATCTTGAATTGCCTGCAGACCATAGAGCAGTTTCTGCGGTACCGCCGAAAGCACTCTGACAAAAGCGGTTGGAACACCATTCATGACCGACAGCAGCTGGCCCAGCAGAACTTCCTTGGATGGAAGTTTGGACAAGGCGACCAGATTGTCGATAGTGATTTTCTCTCCTTCCAGAACAGCAGACCGAAGCTGAAATTTTTCATAATCTTCAGCGCACTTTGCCAATACCTTGGCCGGGGCAACCGGATCATCATAGGACGTGACAATGGCTGTCGTCCCGGTGAAATCATCGGTAAGAGATTCACAGGACGTGTCGGTAACTGCCAGTTTCAGAAGAGTGTTTTTGGCGATGCGGATTTCAGAACTTGTCTCCCGAAGATCGCGACGAATCTTCTCAAGATCTGCAACCGTCAAACCGCAATAGTCTGCAACAACAGAAAACTTCGCCCGTTTGAACGAATCGTTCAATTCGGCGACTATTGCTGCTTTCTCGTCTCGGTTCAAATTACCCTCCTCGTTTTGGTTTGATTACGTTTTTCGAAACAGCAGTTACCACGTGATACTTCCAGGTGTCATTAACACCCCAGTCTCGGCAGGTCGGTGAGCCCGATTAAACTTTCGTGCCTGCTGTCTTCGACAAATTAATTGCCGCATCCGGCGGCTCTTAATTTTTCCTCTAGCCTGTTAACTACGTTATTTGATCCTGGTCCTGACATCCAAGGTATCCACCTTGAATCCCGGGCCCATGGTTGATGACACTGAAATTGAGCGCAGGTACACGCCCTTGCTGGTTGACGGCTTGAGCTGGACAAGCCGCTCGATGAAAGCGAGTGCGTTTTCGTAGAGCTTCTGATCGCCAAAGGACACCTTGCCAATACCGGCGTGGACGATACCGGCCTTGTCGACCCTAAAATCGACCTTGCCGCCCTTGATCTCTTTGACCACGTCAGCGATATCAAAAGTGACCGTGCCCAATTTGGCGTTGGGCATCAAGTTGCGGGGACCGAGGATGCGGCCGATCTTGCCGACGGTACCCATCATATCGGGGGTCGCAACGGTTTTATCGAATTCGAGCCAACCGCCCTGAATTTTTTCCACCAGATCATCGGAACCGACATAATCGGCACCGGCCTCTGTGGCCTCGGCTTCCTTGGGTCCCTTGGCAAACACGAGGACCCGGGTCACTTTCCCGGTGCCATGCGGCAGTACCACCGAGGAGCGCACCATCTGATCGGCGTGGCGTGGGTCAACGCCCAGCTTGACAGCGATATCGACCGTCTCGTCGAAGGCCGCATAGGAGGAAGCGACAACCTGTTGCATCGCCTCATCTATGGTTCTGACAATGGTCCGGTCGACCCCCTCTACCTTGTTTCTGTATTTTTTTCCGTGTTTCGGCATGATCGCCTCCTACTGCACGTGTCCCCCCGTCAGGGGGCCAGAGGTACGTAGTAAAGTTGATGTTTGTCTTAATCGACCACCGTCAGGCCGGCACTGCGGGCCGAGCCTTCAATGATCTTCATTGCACTTTCAACGTCGTAGGCATTGAGATCGGGCATTTTTATTTCAGCAATTTCCCTGATCTTATCCCGGCTGATTTCGGCGACTCGCTCGGTTTTCGGATTCCCCGATCCCTTCTGCACGTTCGCCGCCTTGAACAGCAGAACCGATGCCGGCGGCGTCTTGGTTATGTAGCTGAATGAACGATCCTGGTAGACGGTGATAACCACAGGAATGATGGTATCGCCCATTGACTGGGTCTTGGCATTGAACGCCTTGCAGAATTCCATGATGTTGACACCGTGCTGACCAAGAGCCGGACCGACAGGCGGAGACGGATTGGCCTTTCCGGCCGGAATCTGAAGCTTGATGTATGCCATTACTTTCTTGGCCATTTTTCTACTCCAACGATAGTGACGTAACTACTTATTAACTAAAAATCAGGTGTTCGATACCTGCACGAATTCCAGTTCCACCGGTGTTTCCCGGCCGAAGATGGACACCATTACCCGGACCCTGCCCTTGTCGGGAAACACCTCGTCGACCACACCCTGAAAATTGGCAAAGGGGCCATCGATGACCCTGACAACCTCACCCACATCGAAGACAACTTTGGGCCTGGGCCGTTCCGATCCATCTTGAATTCGACCGATGATCTTTCCGGCATCATCGTCGGATAGTGGCACGGGGTTGCGGTCATCCCCCACAAAACCTACCACCCTCGGCATGTTCTGGTGGACGATATGCCAGGTAGTGTCGTTGAGCTCCATGCTCACCAGCATATAGCCGGGGAAAAAACGCCTCGAGGAGGTCTTGCGGGACCCCTTGATCATTTCCACTACCTGCTCTGTCGGAATCAGGATTTCCCCAAAGTACTCATCAAGCCCTTCTTTGCTGATGCGCTCCTGAAGCGTTGCCTTCACCCTTTCCTCATAACCGGAATGGACCTGCAATATGTACCATTGTCTAGCCATTTTAGTACCGTTTGTTCATAGGACAGGAAAAGGTTGATCGGTCAGTGCTGCGCGTTGGCCAGCCGTAATCAATTCTCCAGAAATAGCGGTTAACGAAGAATCAGAGATATCAGTTTACCCAGAATAACATCAACGGTACCGAGATACACGGAGACGATAATGGTCAGCAGAATGACCATCCCGGTGAGCCCCAGGGTTACCTTCTTGTCCGGCCAGGTAATTTTGGAAAACTCAGTCTGCACCTCTGAGACGAATTTCTTTATCTCGGAAGGTGAAAACGGAGAAGGTTGTGCCTTATCCGCGGCTACCTGTCTGCTGCTCTGATTTGATTTCCCTGCCATCGCTACACCGTGAAGTCCTTAATCACTTCTGTCTGTGGCAGGCCAGGAGGGATTCGAACCCCCAGCCCCCGGATTTGGAGTCCGGTGCTCTACCAATTCGAGCTACTGGCCTACCAGACAGTCTATTTTGTCTCTTTATGAGGAGTGTGGCTCCTGCAGAACGGACAATACTTCTTGAACTCC
>JARFQM010000127.1 GCA_029287755.1 Desulfofustis sp.
TTAATTTATGACATCCTGCAAGCCAATGAAGCGGTTGACACCAATTTCAAATTGGAATAGTTTTACTGAAAAACATCTCATGGGGGAATATCATGCGATTTGTAGCCTTTATAAAAGATGGTAGAAGGGCCATAGGGTGCCTTGAAGCACATGAAGAGATACTCCTTGATCTCACCGAGGCCGGCTTGAGCGACAACCTGATTTCGGTGATTGAAATGGGTGAGCAAGGACTGGACATGGCCCGGGAAGCAGCACGAAAAAGCCAGCAGGTTCCGATTCAGCAGGTGCGTCTGAGCGCACCGTTCCCCATCCCCAGAAGAAACATCATCTGTGTTGGGAAAAACTATTTTGAACATTCCAAAGAATTTGAGAAAAGTGGTTTTGATTCCACCTCAGGGGGGCAAACCATACCGGATGCCCCGGTAATATTCACCAAAGCGACCACGAGCGTAACGGGGCCCCATGATCCGATACCCGCCAGTTCGGACCCGTCCAAATCGACCGACTATGAAGGTGAATTGGCCGTAGTCGTGGGGAAACAAGGGTACAGGATTCCTCAATCCGAAGCGTTCAACTACATTTGCGGGTACACCATAATCAATGATGTGACGGCTCGAAATCTCCAGCAGGTACACAAGCAGTGGTTCCTGGGGAAAAGTTTGAACGGGTTTTGTCCGATGGGGCCAACATTTGTGACCGCTGACGAGATTAAAGAGCCCGCCAAGCTCAAAGTTACAACCCGGGTGAACGGCGAGTTGCGGCAGCAGGCCAGTGTCGCAGACCTGATCTTTGATATTCCAACGATAATTGAAACCGTATCTGCACTGATAACGCTTATACCAGGTGACATTATCGCTACCGGCACTCCTGCAGGGGTGGGAATCGGCTTCTCGCCGCCCAAGTTTCTCCAGCCAGGCGATAGCGTTGCTATCGAAATAGATCCGATTGGCGTACTCGAAAATCCCGTAATTTAGCGAGGCGCATATCGAAAGACACGGGAGCTGAATTCAGAAGATGGAGGAAAGAAGGTAAATAATAAATCCAACGAGCCTTTTGCAAAACTAAGATTGTCGTTCAAAATCAGGGCATGCGAGAAATTTTACCACAGGCATATGATTGATATTCCGAGGATAAAATTTTGAGCATAACGCAGAGTGTGGGCGAAAAGATCGTTTTGCAAATGGCTCCAACAAAAGGAGGTTTATAAAACTGTATTGACCGGATTGCTCAAATCCTGGCGCCAGCGCCGGAATTTATGGCTCAGGTCCGCTGCTGCGGGTAATGGTTGCAGGCGGATTCCTGCCTCAACCGGGGCGCTTGTAAAAATGCTAACAAAGGGAGGTAGTGCGATGGAATGGATACACAACAGAGTCGGTAGGACAAGTCTCATAGTAGCGTCATTTCTGATGGTTTTGGCGTTCTCAATGACTACGCCGGCCGTTTCGCAGGATAAAATAAACATATCGTTTGGCGGATCTTCCCCGGGCGGGATGATGTATTATCTGGTCGGAGCAGCTGGAAACATAATCACCCGAGACCTGCCGCAATACAATATTACCCAGGTCACCACCGGTGGCTCGACCGAAAATTGTAAACGCCTACTGAAGGGTGAGCTTGATATGGGTATTGTCTATGGTCCGCATGTCTACATGGCGCTCAACCAGCAGGGACCATTTAAGGATTTTCCCAAGGGAACCATGCTCAGGGGAGTGGCAAAGGCCTATGAAGGGGCCTCCTATGTCGTGACGCTGCCGGATTCCGATATCAAGTCAATGAACGATCTGGTCGGTAAAAAAGTGGCCCTCGGTCCTCCCGGATCAGGAACTGTTTTCAACAGTTCCAATGTGCTTCGGGCCCTTGGTCTGCTCGACAAGGTTAAGCCGGAGATGATGTCTTTTGCCGATGCGGGCCGTGCCGTTGAAAACAGGCAGATCGATGCCTTCTTCCAGTCATCAGCTCCCGCCGGAGCCGTGGTAAAGCTGGCAGAAACCAAGGGTGCCTATGTGGTTCCCTTCACTGACGAAGAGATGGACAAGATTGTCAAGGCATATCCATTTTACTACAGTGCGATCATGAAGGAAGGCGTCTACAAGGGCGTTCCGGCCACGCAGATGCCATATCTGACCGTCTACTGGGTGGCCCATGAGCGTGTGCCTGAGCAGGCGATCTACGACATAACCAAGCATGTCATGCAGCCTGAGATCATGAAAGAGATGGGAGAAGCGCATAAAGGCTGGAAGCAAATTGCTCCAGATACCAAGCGTTTCATGAACCTGGGCGCTCCCGTTCATTCCGGAGCCGAGAAGTATTATAAGGAAGCTGGCGTCTGGGAAGAATAACCCGTCAAGACTGTGCGCTGCTGCAGCGCCTGCTGCGGCAGCGTCCCATCACCCAAACCTGATACCATACCAGTTGCTCGCCGAGCCTCGTGGGGATACGTATGACGAAGTTTTCCTGGCTGACTGAAATCAAAGCAAAAGATCGTACTCTCACCGGGTTCTGGGCCATACTTTATTCCGGCGCCGCCATATTCATGGCTGGTTGGTACATGTACACCTCCGGATTCGGCATTGTGTCGACCGAGACCAACCGGGGCTTTTATCTGCTCTTCACCTCTGTTCTGGTCTACCTGATTTTTCCCGCCTCGCGCTGGGCGCCCAAGCACCGGCCCAGCGTATATGACATTATCTGCGTGCTGCTGGTCTCCGTCTCCGTTGGCTACTGGATCGATCAATACATGGATTATGCCATATTTCGGGTGACGACCCCCAACAAATGGGACCTGATCATGGGCATCATCGCCATCTGCATGATTCTTGAAACCGCCCGGCGGGCCTTGGGGCC
>JARFQM010000175.1 GCA_029287755.1 Desulfofustis sp.
GGGGGCTGGCTGCCCCATCCGTTTTCACCGGGGGATGACAAGGTAACTCTGAGAAGCTATCTGCGGCTGCTCAATTTCAAGGCAAACCACAGAAAAATCGTGGTTGTCGACTCCGGTGACGATATGGCGACCATGGTGGCATCGGCAAATCCCCATGGCGGCAGTTCTGCCCATTCGAATGTGGCTCTGGTGGTACGCGGCCCGCTCTGGAGATCGGTGTATCAAGCCGAGGCTGCGGTTGCGGCACTATCTGGCTCCACCTTGAGCCGGGTCTCCCAACCCGGAGCCGAATCCAAAGTAGCGAATTCCACGGCAGCCAGCGGTCGAGTGAGGATTTTGACCGAGCAGCAGATTAAAAAGGCTATACTCACCTGCATAGATTCGGCAGAACCTCCCGATTCGCTGAAGATCGCCCAATTTTATCTGGCCGACCGCGATATTGTCGAAGCACTGATAGGTGCTGCCGCGAAGGGGGTCGAGGTAAAGATCGTGCTCGATCCCAATAAAGATGCCTTTGGCTATGAAAAGAACGGTATTCCCAATCGGCAGACGGGATACGAGCTGATTCGCAGATCGTCTCAAAAAATCCAGCTGCGCTGGTATGACACCCATGGAGAGCAGTTTCATTCGAAACTGTTTGTGCTTCAATCCGGTGGGAAAATGACGGTGATCCTGGGCTCGGCAAATTTGACCAGGAGAAATCTGGACAATTTCAACCTGGAACTCGACATTCAGCTCGTCATCGATACTGATACTGAAATTGCACGTTCCATAGTCGATTACTTCAACCGAATCTGGGTCAACGAGAATGGTATCTATACCCTGAAAAAAGAAGCGTATGAAGATGATTCTTTTGGCAAGAGAGCACTCTACAGGATACAGGAGCGATTCGGCCTCTCCACCTTCTAAGATGCTCTTTCTACCACTGTATGGTATTCCAGCGTGGTATCATGCTTCGGCCGATTTTTTCACTTACCCATAGAGGGTGATACTCCTCATGGTGGAAGGTGGTTTCGGCTGCTGCTTCCGCTGCATTTACTAAAGATGATTGCACACCCGGTTCTGTTACCTTTTTGAGAGTTCCGTTTGCCAAGGTAAGGCTCAAGACAGCAAGGGCAAGCCAGCCGATTAAAAGCTTTTGATATAGAGTTTTCATGTCAGCTCCTCCCGTTCTGGTGTGGGTGATAGATTGGTGATTTCTCTCACACAAAACGTGCCAGCTTTTCTGCCCTTTTCAACTCATTGATAACATTATAAAAACCAAACTTGATGCAAATGGGTTTGAGAAATATCAGAAATTATGTTCAAATTATGCATAAGCAGTATTCAAATTTTGAACACGGTGTGGCGGTATGAACGGTGGGGACAGAGAGTTTTTCAAGCGGATAAAAACGGCCATAGTTTCCAATCCCTTCAGCAGCGAGCGGTTGCTGGTTGATCAGGAGCTTGCCGGCCTATCCGGTGTGCGGAAATCGAGCGATGATGTACTCGAAAAACTGCTCTACCGGGTGAGCAAGAAGTTGACTGAAGTGAAGTGCAAAAGGGATAGCGGGCAACTAGTCCTCGATGGCAAAGACCTGCAATTGTTCAAGTACGGGATACTTTTCGATCTGTTTCATTCGTTTCGCCCGGAATTCGATACCCTCATTGCGGACCAGATTAAACAAGGTGACGACTCCTGCCGGGTCGAATTTACCCGCGACATACTGCAACAACTTCGTGCCGCTGATTTTACCGAAACCGATTCATTGCGGATTCTGGCTCTTTTTTATCAGATGAGAAGAGCGTTTTTCTTCATCAGCTCGATATTCGGGGAAAGCTCCTGTGTGCAGGAGCTGAGAAAAAGCTTGTGGAACAATATTTTTACAGAAAATCTCGAACTATATGAATCCTATCTCTGGAACCGGATGGAGGATTTTTCAACAATGCTGCTGGGCCAGACCGGGACAGGGAAAGGTTTGGCAGCAGCGGCCATAGGCAGATCCGGATTCATACCGTTTAACGAGAAGAAGCAGAGGTTCGAGGAGAGTTTCCCCAAGACGTTCATCTCAATCAATCTTTCCCAATACCCGGAGCAACTCATTGAGTCCGAATTGTTCGGTCATAAGAAAGGAGCCTTTACCGGTGCGGTCGAATCACACCGCGGCATTTTCACCAGGTGCAGCCCTTTTGGCGCAATTTTCATCGATGAGATAGGAGAAGTATCCATACCCGTCCAGATCAAGCTTCTGCAGGTACTTCAAGAGCGTGTCTTTACCCCCGTGGGCAGTCACTCCGCGGAAAAATTCCAGGGCAGGGTGATTGCGGCGACCAACCAATCACTTACGGCACTCAGAAGTGATGGACGCTTTCGTGAGGATTTCTATTACCGTCTCTGCTCAGACGTCATCGAGGTGCCCTCGCTGCAGCAGAGAGTCAAAGAAAATCCAAAAGAGATCAACCTCCTTCTGTCGTTCATCGTCGAACGGATAGTAGGAAGAAAATCGTCGGAACTGGTGAAGGAAATTGGCCGGACTATAGCAGAGGATCAGCCGGAAAATTATTCCTGGCCGGGTAATATAAGAGAACTTGAGCAATGCGTAAGGCAGATTCTTTTGAACGGGGTCTATAAATGGCAAACGACTGAGAGCTCTGAGCAGGGTGAACTAGCTGCGGAAATTGAACAGGGAAGGCTGAGTGCAAGTGAACTTCTAGGGGCTTATTGCCGAACCCTGCGTGAGAGGCTGGGTACCTACGAGGCGGTGTCCAGGGTTACAAAGCTCGACAGACGCACCGTCAAAAAGTACATAGTCCAGTCTGCCCAACAGGTAGACAAATAAGCAGTCGGAAAACCGCATTTCAATGGGGCCAGACTAGTATGCGGGAAATTCTCAGCTCGAGAACAAGAGAAGCACCTTGTCGCTCATAAAGGTGGTGAGGAATTCAATAGCTTTACCGATCGATGATGCAAGGATGCGCCACAATTCCCTGACGAAGTTGCTGCAGTTGAGCGCCATCGACTGGACGTGCTGCCAGAGTTCCTGGTGAAAACCGACAAAGAAGGAAAGTCCGATCAAAGCGGCACAAATCACCGTCATCGAGATGAGTTGTCGCGCCAGGATCTCTCTGCGAAGCTCCCTGTCTTGAAGGCCCAAAAAAACGGGCAGGAGAGAGATCAGGAGCCAGGGGGCAATCAACACCAGGCCTGTTATGATGAAGATCTGGGTGAAATCTGCCGATCGGTAAGATAGATAGAAGAGGGTCAGGGCCGCGGCCGCGCCCAGAAACAGCGCCGTCTGCAGGGCAATTAAGATGCAATAGAGGAGGGGGGATGACCGGTTCCATGATCCTTGGTCCTCCCGCTGACTGTCCTGCATTGATTGCTCTCTGGCTAGACTGTAAAGTAAGTAAATAACTAATAATTCAGCATAACTGATTAAATTAGTGTTGGCAAGGCCGGGACGGAGGTACGCTGTACAACTGCAGCGTTCTCTCCAGCCGGATTTTAAGAGGTTGTGCTGCGCTGGAGAAAACCATGACTGATTTTGCTCATTCATTCTGGCAGATGCGTCTGGAACACTGTGCCGCAGCCCTGTCGGAAAATAATTTTTCGGTCTATATCGCCGACAGTGCCTCCCAGGCAGAAGAGATATTCAAAGAGCAGATATTTACCGAAATGAAAATAGCCTCAGCTTCCTGGGGTGATTCTCTAAGTCTCAAAGCAACTGCCATTCTGGATTTTCTGAGAGCGTTCCCGGATCTCGATTTCATAGACACCTTCGAGCCTGGTATTGAGCGGGAGGAGAGTATGGAACGCAGGCGTCGGGCCTTGCTGACCGATTTATTCCTCACCGGATCAAATGCGGTGACTGAAGACGGCTGCCTGGTTAATCTCGATATGGTGGGTAACCGGGTAGGGGGACTGACGTTTGGCCCGCACCACGTGGTTGTGGTTATCGGCAGAAATAAGATTGTCGAAAATGTAGAGGCGGCGATGGAGAGGATACGAAGATTCGCCGCTCCGCTGAACG
>JARFQM010000197.1 GCA_029287755.1 Desulfofustis sp.
CACAGTAGAACACAATGGAAAATCCTTCCAGGTTGATGAAGACGGCTTCCTGCTCAAAGGTATGGACGAGTGGAATGATGAATGGGTCGATTACGTGAAGAATTCTGAGGGTATCTCTGAGCTGACCGACGAGCATCAGAAAGTTATCGACGCCCTGCAGGAGTACTACAAGAAGAACGGTATCGCTCCTATGGTAAGAATTCTGTCCAAGACCACCGGTTTTCCACTGAAACGGATCTACGAACTCTTTCCGTCTGGACCGGGCAAGGGAGCATGTAAAATGGCTGGTCTGCCGAAACCGACCGGTTGTGTATAATTAAATACAGCCCCGTTTTCAAGGGAAGATCCGCTGCGGATCTTCCCTTTTTCATTGGTGCTTCAAGGCCGCGCTTGCGCAGCATCTCTTCTCTATGGCCTTGATCCTCTGCCGGTAGTCTTCGGGAGAGATCCTGGCACCGCGCAGTCCTCCCCGCAGATTGATTTCTCCAAGATAGCTCGCTCCCGCCTCCGTCACCATCAGATCAAGGTGGGCATAATAAAATTCGGCCTGATTCATGATCCTGGTGCACAACTCCCGCTGCTCCGGGGTAAGCTCGACCGCCCGGGCCTTGCCCCCGCAATGCAGGTTGTTTCTGAAGTTGCCGGGGTTGTAACGTTCGTAAGCTTCCCAGTACTCGTCCAGGACAATGATTCTCAGGTCCCTGCAATTTTCGACGAAGGGCTGCACCACGTAGGGGTAGGGTATCTGTCCCAGCGCCGACTGGGTGTAGACATCTTCAATAGACTGGTATCTGAAAATGCCGAGACCGGCGTTGCGGCCCTCTAATTTGACCACCACTTCTTCGACGCCTTCGCCGCTATAGCGATTGACTGTGTCCAACAGGTCATGGATGGTGTAGACCACCGCCGTCCCTGGAATCATCGCCCATTCATAGAGTCGCGCCTGCATGGTTTTGGATCTGCTGCACAGTTGCGAGACCAAGGAGGGGATGCCAACAATCCCCCGCCTGCAGAGATCGAGCAGCAGACACTCCTCGCCTGGCCTCAGGCGAATCCGGCCGAGGACAATGTCACCTTTGGTGAGATCCTTATAGTGGCTGAAAAGAGAGTGGCTGTCGGTGATGATCCGGGGAACCGCAGTCAAAAGATCATCTCCTTGAAGCGCTGGTGGTAACTGGTCAGATCTTCCTGGCAGGCGCCGCAGAAAAGCAACACATCACCGTTGATCTGGGTCGTGTCACGGTCGTGGGTGAAGCTGCCGTCACTGTTCTGGGTATAGTGCGAGGTCAGCAGCACATCGTTGGCGAGTTCAAAAAAGACCTCGTCATTGCCGCAGGTAGGGCAGACGAGTCGATTGGCGATTGCGGATGCACGAATGGTTGGCATGATGATTATTCAGACAGAGAAATTATCCTCTTCCCTGGGCGTATGGTGCTGAGTTTAATCTGTCAGGGCCTGTCTCAGAGGAGGTTTGGACTTCACTGTCCAGTACCGCCCCCGGCTCAATCACAAGATTGGTTGCGGCCACCTTCCCGCTGATGGAGCTGCTTTTCCTGACTTTGACCAGGTCTGCGTCTATGCTGCCTTCCAGCGTGCCGTGACAGACAAAAGTGACAACCTTTATATCGCCGTTGATCCGGCCCGATCTGCTCAAGATCAGATAATCGCCGTTGATGTTGCCGTTGACTGTTCCGTCAATCCTGGTTTTACCCTTGAAGTTCAGCTCCCCGGTGATAGTCATGTTCTGGTCGACGATGGAAGAAATCGTGTCGTTTGCGCAATTGCGGACTCGTTTGACCAGGTTTTTCTTAATTTTGAACATCAGTGTTAACTGCGCTCGATAAGGTATGGGAGAGATCTGCTACTTGCATGAATTTGGCAGGATTCACGGGTCTTCTGTGCAGACGGATTTCATAGTGCAGGTGCGGGCCAAGGGAACGTCCAGAACTGCCCACGAGACCGATAATCTGTCCGCGCGTTACTGATTCGCCCTCCTTCACGACGTAACTTTGCATATGACCATAAGCGGTGCGGTAGCCGTTGCCGTGATCGATCTCCACGTAATTCCCGTAGCCGCCGTTTCGAAAAGCCTTGACCACCACTCCCGCCGCAGTTGCCCGTATTTTTGTACCGTGCTTGCCCCGTATGTCGACCCCGACGTGAAATCCCTGTTTATTGTTCAGCGGATCGGTTCTTTGGCCGTATTTCGAGGTAATCGCCCCATAAACAGGTTTTCCCAGCGGCATGTATTCGATGGTGCGCAGGTAAGTATCCACCTTCTTTAGCAGATCATCATAGGAGGGTTCAGCCACCGGTATGAACGGTCCGCCGCTGTTTTCAGGTGATTCGGGCGCGCTCTTTATGATCTCGACACCGATATTGGTCATGACCGATTCGATCATCTCGCTGCGGGCGTGCAGATCACTGATTGCACTGTTCATCAGCTTAACGTTCTCAAGCTGCAGATTGGTATTTTCCAGATCGTAATAGACTTTCTGATTGTTGAGTTTATACTCATACTCCTTCTTCAGAGACTCGATCTGTACCTGCTTCGACTGTTCCAGCCGGGCGATCTGCTTCTCGTAGAGGGTGGCGGCCTGCTCTTTATGGGACAGTTCGGTTTGCAGCTCGCTCACCATTTCATTCAGGTGGCGATTGGTAAACAGCGATCCGCCGCCGCTAAGGGTTACAAACAGGGCGGAAAAAATAACTGCCAGGCAGGCTGCTGCTGTCAGGAGGGTCTTCTTGCGAGAGAACTGAAATGATGATGAACGGCCGTCTTCTCCGGTGATGATTATATGGAAACGATCAGCCATAGGCAGGCAGCTTCTTGTGCGTTCTCGTTTTTGTCTGTATAATCCGCCGGTTGCGAAAAAACCTCAGGTACTGATTTAAAATATTGTACTGTTTATACTAATAAAGTTCAAATTTTCAATAAAAAAAGGTAGTTCAGCTCGCTTGGACGGCCTAATTCACCATGTCAATGCTCCTTTCCTGCAGAGCGATAAGTAAGGCATACGGCGCCCAGAAATTGTTTGCCGGCCTCGATCTGGTTATCCATAGCGGGGACCGCATCGGCTTGATCGGCGCCAACGGTTCGGGCAAATCGACATTGTTGAAAATTCTCTGCGGCCGCGAGGAACCTGACAGCGGCGCTGTCGACAGGCGCAGCAACCTGGTTATCAGCCACCTTGATCAGGGGGATATATTTCTTGAGCACCTGGGACCGTTGGAAAATCTTCTAGAGGCCCTGCAGTCCTCACCCCTTCCCGAGGCCCAGAAACTGAACCGGGCCCAGGCGCTGCTCAGCAGGATTGAAATCGAGGACCAAGGCCGGCCCGTCTCTCTCTTGTCCGGTGGCTGGCGCAAGCGGCTCTCCATTTGTCGAGCCCTGGTCAATGAACCGGACCTGCTGGTCATGGACGAGCCCACCAATCACCTCGACATCGCGGGCATACTCTGGCTGGAACGGCTGATAGGCAGCAATTCGGTTCTGAGTCC
This sequence comes from Desulfofustis sp., assembly GCA_029287755.1. The sequence continues at coordinate 3,502 of JARFQM010000197.1, forward strand.
GTCTACCTTTGTGGTGGTCAGCCACGACCGTCGTTTTCTGGAAAACTGCACCAACAGAACCGTCGAACTTGGTGCCACCTATCCCAGCGGAACCTTCCAGGTTGACGATACCTATTCCGGCTTCCTTGAGAAGAAAGTGCAATTCCTCGATCAGCAGCACAAACTCGAAGAGAAGCTGGCCAATAAAGTCCGCCGAGAGACTGAATGGTTGAGAAGGGGGCCAAAGGCCCGCACCACCAAGGCCAAATATCGTATCGAGGAGGCCCATCGGCTGCACGAACAGCTTGATTCGTTGCAGAAACAGACCCGGGCTGCTGGCGACATCGGCATAGATTTCAGCGCCACCGGCAGGAAAACGAAGAAACTAATGGAAGTGCGCAATCTGAGGCTGACCGTGGACGAGAAAGTGCTGTGCCTAGATCTCAATTTCACGGTTTCGCCGGGCACCAGAATCGGGCTGGTCGGCCCCAACGGCTGCGGCAAGTCCAGCCTCTTGAATCTGCTCTATGAATGCGCCGGAGGGGAGACTGAAGTGGAGCAGGGCATTGTGAAGGTTGCCGAAAATCTGGCGCTGGCCAGCTTTACCCAGGACAGGAGAACGGTTAATCCGCACACAAGCCTGCGCCGGGCGCTGGCCCCCGAGGGCGATGCGGTGGTCTTCAGGGGCCGCTCACTGCATGTGGTGTCCTGGGCCAAAAGGTTTCTGTTCAGGCCTGATCAACTCGATACGCCGGTGGGAACTTTGTCGGGCGGGGAACAGGCCCGGATCCTGATTGCCGATCTGATGCGTCAGCCGGCAGATATCCTGCTGCTCGATGAACCAACCAATGACCTCGATATAGGCTCTCTGGACGTGTTGGAAGAGAGTCTGGTGGAGTTCGAGGGAGCCGTTCTCCTGGTCACCCATGACCGCTACCTGCTCGATCGTGTCTGCGATGCGGTCCTGGGCTTCCTCGGAGGCGGCAAGATTGCCATGTTTGGGGACTACCTGCAGTGGCTCAAGGCATTGAGCGAGGGGAGTGCCGCTTCAGACAGGCAGGTGAAAAGCGAAAAGAAAAAAACGCTGGAGGAAAAGGCCCGAAAACCGGGTCGTCTCTCCTATCTCGAGCAATTGGAATATGACCGGATGGAAGACGATATTCTTGCCGGCGAGCAAACCTGTGCAGAGTTGGAAAAAAAGATAGAAGACCCGGCGCTGGCAACCGACCCCGTCGAACTGCAGTCGGTGTGGGAGCAGCTTGATCAGGCCCGGCAGAAGGTTGAGCAGCTGTACCTGCGCTGGGATGAGCTGGAGCGGAAAAAGGTGCAGTAAACGGGCAACTCGACAATCATCCTGGCTGCAGGACACAGATATGACTCGAATCATACATCTCGCGCAGATCAAAGACATCTGTAAGAACATGGATTTTGGACCGCTCATCGAGGAAGGCTTCGCTGCCTATTCAGCCGGCAGAGTGGTGGTTCCGCCGGTGGGGGAGATGTCGTTTGGCGCACCCCCGGGCGATACCCATATTAAATACGGCTATATCAGGCACGACGACTGTTTCGTGGTCAAGATTGCCTCCGGGTTTTATGACAACCCCCTGCACGGGCTGCCCTCCAATTCCGGTCTGCTGCTGGTGTTCTCCCAGAAAACAGGGCTGCTGCAGACCATTCTCCTTGATGAGGGCTACCTGACCGACGTGCGGACCGCGGTAGCGGGGAGGATCGCGGCGAAATACTTGGCTCCCCGGGAGGTAAAGGCGATCGGTATTTTGGGGACGGGTATTCAAGCACGTCTGCAGGCGCTTGAATTGAGATCCCTGACACCCTGCAGAGAATTGGTGGTCTGGGGACGAAGCAAAAAGAGGCTCGAGGACTACCGCACCGATCTCGAGCAGGAGGGGTTTTCCGTTAGCACGACAAGGGAAGTGGCAGCGGTGGCCTCGACCTGTACCTTGATCGTCAGCGCCACTCCTTCAGCTACGCCGCTGCTGACTGCTGAACAGATCAGGCCGGGAACCCATATCACGGCCATGGGCTCGGACACGCCGTGCAAACAGGAACTTGACCCGGCTATCCTCGCCCGGGCCGACCTGGTGGTCGCCGACTCCATCTCCCAATGCCGGGAGCGGGGCGAAATCTACAAAGCGCTTGAAGCGGGCACTCTGCAGGAGGATGAGATTATAGAACTGGGCGAGATCATCAATGGCAGGGTTCAGGGGCGCACTGCAGACGACCAGATAACGGTTGCCGATCTGACCGGTGTGGCGGTCCAGGACATTCAGATTGCCAAGGCGGTCTGTGCAGGGCTTGGCGAGGAAGAGGAGTAGGTCAATGGTCATCTATCGCTCGACTCGGGGCCTGAGCCCGCCAGTTCCTTTCGATCAGGCGGTGTTGGAGGGCTTTAGCGCTGATGGCGGGCTGTTTGTGCCGGATCCTGTTCCCCGGCTCACTGACGCTCGACTGCAGCATTGGAAGTCGCTTGGCTATGTGGATTTGGCCAAAGAAGTAATGAGCTGCTACATTGACCCGGAGGTCGTCCCGAAGCAGGACCTGGGACGTCTTCTGGATGACAGCTTCACTGCCTTCGAGCACCCTGATCCGCCTCTCGTGCCTCTTGACAAGGACGGCCAGAGCTGGATCCTGGAGCTCTTTCATGGACCGACGCTGTCGTTCAAGGACATAGCCATGGGGTTTCTGATCAGGATGATGGACTATCTTCTCGACATAAACGATGAACGATTGTCACTCATTCTGGCCACCACCGGGGATACCGGACCAGCTGCCGCCTATGCGGCGGCGGGCAGAGAGCGGATAAACTGCTGGCCGCTGTATCCGGCTGGAATGATTTCCCTCGAGCAGGAGATGCAGATGACAACTGTGGGGGCCGAGAATGTCTGTCCGGTGGCAGTACACGGCTGCTCCAATGGAGGTGACGACCTTGATGTGGTGGTGGCCAGGTTGTTTGGCGATGAACCGCTCAAAAAGCGGTTGAAACTCTCCAGCGTCAACTCGATCAATATCGGCCGGGTGCTGATGCAGACGGTTCATTACTTTTACGCCTATTTCAGAGTCGCTGAACGGCTCGGTGATCCCCTGATTTTTTCCATACCAGCCGGGGCTTTTGGAAATTTCTGCGGAGGTGCCCTGGCCAGGGCGATGGGGCTGCCGATTCAGTTCGTCTGCGCCACCAATAAAAATGGGACACTGCACCGTATTTTTTCACAAGGCGTGTTTGCCAAACGGCCGCTCCGCCACAGCCTCTCCTCAGCCATTGACATCGTCGTTCCCTACAATTTCTGGCGCTTCCTCTACCTTGCCAGCAGCGGGGATGCTGAGCTCGTCAACAGGGCCGTTGTCGAGTTCGAGCGCGACGGGACGGTACAGTTTGACGATGCTCTGTATGACAAACTGCGGTACGGTGTTGTCTCAACCTCGGTTTCGGACGCCCGCACCCTGTCCACCATGAGCGATCTCTTCC
>JARFQM010000200.1 GCA_029287755.1 Desulfofustis sp.
GGCTGCACCGATCCAATGGGGTGCTCCTGCTGGTTCTGGCGGCAAGCCATATTCTGCTGGTGCTGGTGCCGGAAGGATTAGCCAACCTGCCGCTGGGGAAAAAATTCTGGCCCGAAATGGTCGGCGCAGCGCTCTTTGTCATTATCGCCCTGCTGGTGGTGTTTTCCTATTTCAGGGAAACCATTCGCCTGCCTTACAAGACCTGGAGGTTCTTACACAGACCGGCGGGCTACCTGACCCTGGGACTGATCACCGTGCATGTGATGTTTGTCAGTGAATCTTTTGAACAAGCCCTGCCACGTATCCTGCTCCTCGCTCTCTTCACCCTGACCGTGCTGTGGATTGTCGGGGTGAAATTCATCTTTGACCGCAAGGTCAGCAACTCGTAACAAGGAGGCACTCATGAAAACCACAATCTCAGCATTACTCTCCCTCGCCCTCATCCTCAGCACTTCCCTGGTCTTCGGCACCGCCAGATCGTGGGAAGTGGACAAGGCCCACTCCGCCATCTATTTCAGCATTGATCACATTTTTTCCAAAACACGGGGACACTTCAACGAATTTGACATCAAAACCAATTTCGACCCGGCCCAGCTCGACCAGTCCAGTTTCGCCTTCACCATCGAGGTGGATTCGATCGACACCAACATCACCAAAAGGGACAAGCACCTGCTCTCGGCAGATTTCTTTGACAGCTCCAAATACCCGCAGATGACCTTCACCTCGAAGCAAATCACCGATGCTGGAGACGGCCTCTACAACGTCGCCGGCACCTTGCGGGTGAAAGACAAGGACTACGACCTGACCCTGCCGCTCAAGCTCGTGGGAGTCACCGAGCATCCTGCCAAGAAAGGCACTGAGGTGGCCGGTTTCAACGGCACTGTAATGATCGACCGTCTAGCCCACGGAGTCGGCACCGGAAAATTTTATGACATGGGGGTGGTCGGCAAAGACGTGGAAGTTCTCGTCACCCTCGAGCTGCTGAGCAATAAATAAGCATCCAGCGGTCAGCTAGTCAGATTACCGGACCAGCCGGCCGTGCTTCCTTAATGACCGCAGCGGGCCCGAATCCAGGGCGCCGCTGAGCGGTACAGTGGGTCAGATTGCCGCGCTGCTCGATCGGACAATCTGATCGCTGCCCCATATTTTACTTGCCTTATCGACGAAGCTGTCAGATAGTGCCAACCAATAAATATCGGGGGAACCCCCCATTGATCCGGTCTATTCACTCCAATCCTTATGGGACATGAGCTGTTACAGATAATCGGCAACGAAGCGGTCCTGCACGGCTACCTGGACAAACAGAGCCTGCTGGTGCTCCTGCTGCTGGTGGTCGCCAGTATCGCGGTGGTGGCCAAAGGGGCCGACTGGCTCATCGAAGGAGCCGTCGACCTGGCCGTCAGGACCGGGATGCCCAAGATTGTCATCGGCGCCACCATTATCTCACTGGGCACCACCCTGCCGGAGATGTTCGTCTCCGTGATGGCTGCCTTCATGGGCAACCCGGGTCTGGCGCTGGGCAACGGTGTGGGCTCGATCATTGCCGACACCGGTCTGATCTTTGGTCTCTCCTGCGTGCTCGCGGCCATGCCCGTTAACCGCTACATCCTGAATCGTACCGGCTGGATCCAGGTTGGCGCCGCCGTGCTGCTGGTCGCCATCAGTGTCATGGCGCTGGCGACCCGCGAGCCCGGCTCGCCGCCCATGCTCGAACGCTGGGTTGGATTCTTTTTCCTGGCACTGCTCGTCGGCTATCTCTACATCACGTACTACTGGTCAAAACAAAAGCACGGCGAAGAGGAAAACTCAGCAGACAACGATAACACGGAAGCAAGAGGACTGTCCCTGTCCTGGATCCTTCTTATTGGCGGCCTGATCCTGGTCATCGTCGGTGCCCGTCTGCTGGTGCCCGGTGCCTCCGAGATTGCCGAGCGCATCGGCGTACCGGATGATGTCATTGCCGCATCAATGGTAGCTTTCGGCACCTCGCTTCCCGAACTCATCACCGCCATTACGGCCATCCGTAAAGGCCACCCGGAAATCACCGTGGGCAATATCGTGGGCGCCGATGTGCTCAACTGCCTGTTCGTCATCGGGGCCGCCGCTGCCGCGGTGCCGCTGGCAATTCCGCAGAATTTTTACAGCCTGCATTTTCCCGTCATGCTGCTCATCCTCCTGTCCTTCAGAGTCTTCATCTCCACCAACAAAAGCGGCTACTTCAGCAAGTGGCAGGGAATCTGGCTGCTGTCCGTCTATGTGGGCTATCTGGTGATCCAATATACGTAAGCAGAACAACGGACCCCAGCCCGGTTAGAATCACCAATGGATCTCATTGCCTTGACTGGGCAGTGAATAAAAATTGACGCGCGGCGCCGTGCTCAGCAGTTTCAGTTGAGCGACGGGGATAGATGTGTGGGTTCCACGCAGCCCCGGCGGAGCATCTGCACAAAGGGCCCCTCTTCGAGCGGTTTACTGAAATAATATCCCTGATAGACAAGGCATCCCCGGCGATTCAGATAGTGCAGTTCCTGCTCGGTCTCTACCCCTTCTGCAATGACCTCAAGCCCCAGGTTTTTAGCCATCATGATGATAGTGTCGACCAGCACGACGTTGTCTTCGGTGCTGTTGATATCGTTGACGAATGAGCGATCGATTTTCAGGGTATGCAGAGGCAGACTCTTCAGATAATTGAGCGATGAATAGCCGGTGCCGAAGTCGTCGACCGAGAACCTGACTCCGAGTTCCCGTATCTTCATCATTCTGCCGACGATATCGGATCCGGTTGAAATAAGACTGCCCTCGGTGAGCTCTATACCCAGGTGGCGCGGTTCGGCGCCCGTTTCCACAAGAATCTTTTTAACCTGCTCGGCAAAACCAGGCGAGGCGATCTCCAGGCCGCTGATATTTACCGAAATGGTCAGCACTTCCTGGAGCAATCCGGCAGTACTCCACTCCTTGATCTTTCGACAGGCCGCCTTCAGAACCCATTGGCCGATGTCCTGCATCAACCCGGTTTCTTCGGCGATGGAAATGAACACGTCGGGCGGAATCAGTCCCCTCTCGGAATGGTTCCAGCGCAGCAAGGCCTCGGCCCCGACCAGGTTTCCCGAGATATCGGTTTGGGGCTGGTAGACGAGATAGAGGTCATCTTGTTTCAGCGCCTGTCTGAGCTCGGTACTGAGGTGCAGCTTCTCGTCAGCTGCCTCCTGCATGCTCGGCAGAAAAAAGCGAATCTCGTTGCGGCCTGTGGCTTTGGCACGATACAAGGC
>JARFQM010000227.1 GCA_029287755.1 Desulfofustis sp.
GACACCGGGGGCGAAAAACTGCGGGTCAGTCTGCCTGGTAAGGTGCTGGGCAAAGAAATGGTCATCGAGCCCGATTATGTCGTGCTGTCCACCGGCCTGCGGCCGCAGGAGGATGCCACGGAGTTTGCCAAAAAGTATAAATTGACCTGCAACATCGACGACTATTTTCTCGAGGCCCATGTCAAGCTGCGGCCGGTGGATTTTCCCAGCGAGGGGTTTTTCCTTGCCGGACTGGCGCACGCGCCGAAAAATCTCGAGGAGACTCTCAGCCAGTCGCTGGCCGCTGCGGGCCGGGCCGGTGCCCTGCTGTCCAAGGAAAAGCTGACCGTTTCCGGCATCATTTCCAAACACAACCGGGATATCTGCATGTCCTGCCTGGCCTGCTTCAGAGCCTGCCCGTTCGGCTCGCCGTTCATTGATGAAGACGGCATGGTGAGTCATAACGAAGTGAAATGCACCGGCTGCGGTATCTGTGCCGGCGTGTGTCCGGCCAAGGCGTTCCAGGTCAACTTCTTCAGAGATGATCAGATTACCGCGATGATCGATTCTGTGACCGAGATCAACTAAAGACCGAGGAGGATTTGAATGACACCCGGTGAAGAGAAAGAGGTAGCAGTAAATCCTGAAAAAGTCACGGGCGAGATTCCCCCTGACTGGAAGGCCAATATCATTGCCTTCGCTTGCCACTACTGCGCCTTTGCAGCGGCCGACCTGGCCGGTGTCATGCGGCTCTCATACTCCCCAAGCGTCAAAGTGATCAGGCTTCCCTGTACCGGGAAGCTCGATCAGATTTATGTGTTGCGGGCCTTTGAGCGGGGTATTGACGGCGTCTTCGTGGCCGGCTGACTTCCCGGTCAATGTCATTTCCTGGAAGGAAATACCAACGCCGCCAAACGGGTCGAACAAGTCAAGAGAAGCCTGCGTACCGTCGGGGTAAATCCGGAGCGGCTGCGGTTTTTTAATCTCTCGGCAGCTCAGGGACCTCGGTGGGCTGAAATATGTACTGAATTTTCCAAGAAAATCACCGAACTCGGACCCTCTCCGATCTGGGTGGCGCTGAAGTCCAAAAAAGGCGTCGTCTCCCAGGTACAGGAAGATATCTCCGAAGTTGCTGAAGAATAATGATGTCAGGCCGATTAGACTGATAAAGGAGTAAAGGCTATGATCGTTGGCGAACAGAAACCATGTGAAGGATTCTGGGAAATGGTCAAGGACCACAAGCAGTTGACTGTTTTCGGCTGCAACACCTGCGTGGCCGTCTGCCACCAGGGAGGCAACAAGGAGGCAGGAATCCTCGCCGCTCAACTGAGGATGAGAGCCAGCCAGGATGACGTTGACATCGAGATTATCGACAGCGGCATCGAAAGGCAGTGCGAGCACGAGTTTTTTGAAAAGACCGAAGAACTGGTCCAGAAATCGGAAGCGGTGCTCAGCCTGGCCTGCGGCATCGGGGTGCAGTTTATGGCGACGAAATATGAGGCAACTCCGATCTACCCGGCCCTGAACACCACCTTTCTGGGTGACGTCCCTGAAACCGGCTTTTTCACCGAAAAATGTCAGGCCTGCGGTGATTGTGTGCTGGGGGTGACCGGCGGTGTCTGTCCGGTAAGCCGCTGTGCCAAGCGTTTGTTCAACGGACCGTGCGGGGGCTCCACCACTGGCAAGTGCGAGATTTCCAAGGAGACGGAATGCGCCTGGCAACTTGTGGTTGACCGGCTGGAAGCCTTGGGACGCCTCGACACTTATGAGAAGGTGATGCCTCTCAAAGACTGGTCGAAAGACCGCTCCGGAGGACCTCGGTCATTCAAATTGGAGGACTTCTAATGGTAGCGACAGCAACCGGCAGCAAACTCGAGAGGGTACTGAAGAACGGTCATCAGGCAGTTACCAGCGAATGCGGTCCTCCACGCTCCAGCGACCCGGCCCATATCAAGGAAAAGGGAGAACTGATCAAAGACCATGTCGATTCAATCAATGTCACCGATAATCAGACTTCGGTAACCAGACTCTGCAGTCTGGCAGCCTGCATTCATCTGAAAGGCATGGGGCTTGATCCGGTGCTTCAGATGGTGGTCCGCGACCGCAATAGAATCGCCCTGCAGAGCGACATTCTGGGCGCCGCCTCCTTCGGGATCAACAACATACTGTGCCTGTCCGGCGATCATCAGAGTTTCGGCGACAGTCCCCAGGCCTCGAACGTCTTCGATCTCGATTCGATGCAGCTCGTGCAAACAGTCAGGCACATGCGGGACGAGGGCAAGTTTCTCAGTGGTGACGAGATCAAGGTCCCGCCCAGTATGTTCGTCGGGGCTGCCGCCAACCCATTTGGCGACCCCTTCAAAATCAGGGTGCCGCGGCTGGCCAAGAAGGTTGCCTCCGGGGCGGAATTTATCCAGACTCAGTGCATCTACAATCTCGATAAATTTGAAAAGTGGATGGAAGGCGTCAGGGCTCGAGGACTTCATGAGAAGGTCTATATCTTAGCCGGAATTACCCCCCTGCGCTCGGTGGGTATGGCTCGTTATCTGCAGAAAAACGTGCCCGGCATGGATGTGCCCGACGAGCTCATTGAACGCATGAAAGGCGTCGATAAAAAGAAACAGTCAGATGAGGGCATCACCATCGCCGTCGAGTCGATTCAGCGTCTCAAGGAAGTGGAGGGCGTTGCCGGATTCCACGTGATGGCCATCGAATGGGAAGAAAAGGTACCTGAAATCGTCGAACGCTCGGGGCTCTATCCAAGACCGCAGATAGATTGATGGTCAGGTCGCCTGAACTTTTCTAAATATAAGAGAAGAAAAAAGGAGGGAAGCGACGCTTCCCTCCTTTTGTGTTTAATGGTGCAGGGGGTTAGTTGGTGGCTGACTCTGCCTGATTGTCAGCGCAGGTTTCGCAGATACCGGAGAATTCGATATGATGACCAAGTACCTGGTAGTCAGTGGTATCGGCAGCCAGCTGATCGAGTTGCGGCATGGCGCCGAGTTCAATGTCGTCAACCTTGCCGCAGCGCGTGCAGCGAATGTGGTAGTGGAGTTCAGTGGTCGCATCGAAGCGCTTCTGTGAGCCACCCACTTCCAGTTTCACTATCATACCGTTGTCCGCCATCAACTCCAGATTACGATACACGGTGCCGAGCCCGATCCTAGGCAGCCGCTTACGCACCATGTCATAGACCTCGTTGGCGGTCGGATGGGTTTTTACTTTGGCCAGTTCTTCGAGAATAACCTGGCGCTGCGGGGTCAGCCTTATGTCGCTCTGAGATTGCATAGGGAGCTCTGTCGTGGTTCTGATTAATCAATGATAATGTGTATCATTCTTATCTTATCGCAATGCACCATTTTTACAAGCCTTCAATGCCAAATTCTGTGAAAAATCTATTGTTTGCTAAATGACAGGGGCCCTATACTTACCTCTGAAATTAACAAATTGACTCTGGTGTTTCCACTTTGGCTTGATGGCTTGATGCCTCAAGGGTTCAGGCAGGGGTTGTAATAACCGAAGCGCAGGGAGGGAAAAGCGGCTTTGATTCTGGCCAGCCACTCACGGATGCCGCAGGCGGCAGAGGTGGCAGTGGAGCCTATCTCGGCAAGGTACCATTCCGGGTCGATATTGAGATTGCGAAGCTGGATAAAATCGGGCCCGGTCTCCGCGATGAGCTTCAAGAATGCTTCAGTCTCCTGCTCCGAGTCGGTAAAACCGGGCAGGATAAAGTAGTTCAATGACACGAAGCCCCCAGCCTGCTTCATCGCTAGGACTGAATTTCTGACCTCAGAAAACCCGTAGTCTCTAGGCCGGTAGTAGTTATGATAAAAAGTCTCACGAGCTGAATTGAGACTGACCCGGATTGAATCGAGACCCGCCTCCCGCAGGCGGGCGATTGACTCGGGTCGGCTCGCATTGGTGTTGCAGTTTATCGTGCCTCTGCCGGTGAGCCGCCGCATTTCTTTAATAGCACTTTCCAGCAGGTCGGCTTGAAGCAGCGGCTCTCCTTCGCACCCCTGGCCAAAACTTACCACCGGGCGTGCGGCGTTATCCAGGTGGGCGACTCCCACCTCGGCGACCTCCCTGACCGAAGGGGTGAACTGCAGCCGTTCCTGGGTGGAGGGGCAGCATTCCGAGGGCTGCAGGGAAATGCAGCCGAGGCAGCGGGCGTTGCAGCCGGGCGAGGTAGGCAGCGGTGCTTCCCAGCGCTCCAGAAAATAGTTGCGCGCCGCCGGGCAGCGATACGTCAGGCAGCAGGTGCCGAGATGCTGAATCAGGCGGTTGTCAGGAAAGTGCTTGAGTGCGCGAGCGGTGCGTGTATCGATGCGTTGCTGGTCGAACTGGGTGAAGTCCTGCCGGCAGTCATAATCGCTGCGGAACCCCGCCGCCCAGAACTTGCCATCATGCCAGCCAACCGCCGTGTAGGCGAAGAGCGGCAGCAGAGGTCCATTTTCTTGAGTCTGGTACGCAGCCGTCAGGGTGGAGGTGTGAGCCGGGGCCATGAAAGCGGCAACCCCGTATATCTTGCGTCCCGGGTAACGAGGGTCTTCCTCAAGGAGGAGCGGCTCGCCGCTGAGCGGGTCAATGCCCACCGGCAGACGGCCTGGCAGGGTGAAAAAATCGCTGCCCGGTGGCAGTTCGATGAGATCCTCGAGGGCTGGTTCAAGGTAACGACCATGGGCCATACCGGCCATGCCCAGTTCCGGGAAGTCGAGGATGTTCCCCGACTCGTCGCAATAGACCAGAGAGGGAAGCGCAGCGGGATGGGTCACCTCGGTCGCAATACCTTTGTTATCGAATCGATGGCCCGGTAAATATCGATGTCTTCACCAAACACATCCTGGATGTCGGGGTGTTCGATGAGGTCTTCGATGATGTACTGGGTGAGGTACAGGGTAACAATGTTGGGGTCCTGGACCAGGGTGCGAACCGGGGCAAGTTTCATCTGGAGATCGAAATCTTCCAGCAGATGGAGAGATCTGAACTGATTTTCCAGGGACTTGCGGATCGACTCAACCGAGGTGGTTTCGATGATGTTTCTGTCAATCAGGCGCTGACAGAGTTTGGTTGCCAGCGGTTCGGCGTGATCTCTGGCCAGCATGAACATTTTCCGGCGCTCCTGCTCCCGTTTTCTGTCAATTGCTCGAACCGCTTTGTCGGTGGCACGGTTTGGGTTGACATGTATTTTGGCCATTTAGCTCTCCTGAAGAAACCGCGAACAACGGGCCGGCCGCCCGCTGGCTGGTTTTGTTTGTATTGTGGATAACTGACAAAAGTATGAAAGGTACCGCATAGCACCCCTCACTTTATACCGAAATAGTAAATATCACTAGAATAAAGTACAGTGTTTTTTTTAGGTGAGCACTTGAATAGTAGAATCCGCGCGGTGGGGCGGCAGCGTTTCTTGAATTTTGTCTGCCGGAGGGATGACAGCTATTGCTGCATGGCTTTCTGACAAAATATCGGATCATATTAGGATAGGGGTGAATGGCAGCTGCGCCACCCGCTTGCACCTTGTGTTTATTCACCCGCAGAAAAAATAGTTCTTGTATTTGAGGTTAATCTTTCTATATTTGACCAGTTAAGAACAGTACGATTCTTTTCGTTTCTGTCGACTGAAAAAGAGCTGTCATGGGCACAGGTTGTTGCCATTATATATTATTGATAACAGGAGGTTTTAATTATGCTGAGTAGAAACCGGGTTCTCTTGCATGTTGTAATGATCTTGAGCCTTATCATCTTTTCAGGCTGTGCCAAGGACAAGGTCAGCGATGAGGAGATGAAACCGTCTACCGACAAAGCTGCCATGGGCAAGGAAGAGCCTCTCGAGTCAAAACCGATTGGCATCTCGGAAGGCCGGACTTCAGAGGGTATGCTGCCCGTATACTTCGACTTCGACTCATCTGACATTCGCCAGGACCAGGTTCCCAGAATCGAAGCCAATGCTGACTTTCTCAAGGAAAATGGTGACACCGTCATCCGTATCGAGGGCAACACTGATCCCCGCGGCACCAATGAGTACAACATGGCCCTGGGCGAGCGCCGGGCATTGGGTGCCAAGAAATATCTGGTGAATCTGGGTATCAGTGACAGCCGGCTCAGCACCATCAGTTTTGGTGAAGAACGGTTGCTCATGCACGGGCATGATGAACTGTCCTGGGCGCAGAATCGGCGGGCAGACTTTGTTATTGTCGAATAAGCGCTGTTAGAAGCGGTCATATCTGAATTCATTGCGGGCCCTTGGGGCCCGCTTGTTATTTGCACGGAGTGGTCATGTTTAAAAGTCTATTTGCAGTTGGTGTGCTCTCGTTGTGCCTGTGCTTCTCGCTGGTCTCCATCGATTCCGCGGTCGCAGCCGACATGAAGGTCGGCGTTATGAATGTTCAGAAGGTTCTGGTCAATTCGGTATCCGGTAAGGCTGCCAAGGAAAAATTCGATCAGAAAATGCAGGATCTGCAGTCCAAGTTTAAGACCGAAGAACAGGAACTGGTAGACATGCAGAGTGAAATAGAGAAGAAGAGTTCGGCCTGGAGTGAGGAAACCAAACAGGTGAAGATGAGGGAGTTTCAGAAAAAGCGGCGCGAACTCCAGGAAAAATCAGAAGATGCGCGATTTGAGCTGAAAACCCTTCAGGATAAGGAACTGGCTCCGATATTAAAGTCCCTTGAGGGTGTGGTGGAAGCTTTTGGAAAAAAGAATGGCTACACCCTGATTCTCGATTCCAAGGCCGGAGTCATCTTTTTCAGTGAGGTAGTGGACATCTCCGATCAACTCGTAAAAGATCTTGATGCTGCAATGGCTGCTAAATAGAATGCAGCCGCGATGATCTGGGGACGATGCCGGGCCGGGCCTGGACATCGTCCTTTTTCTTTTGGTTGTTCTGTTTTCCAGGGCACAGACACAGGCAGGGAGCGACCCCATGGCATTGACAAGCATGACCGGTTATGGACGGGCTGAAACTGAGCACCAGGGACGAATCTGGACCGTCGAGGTGAAGAGCGTTAATAACCGGTTTCTGGATGCCAAGATCAAGCTGCCGCGGAACTATGCCGCCCTGGAAGATCAGATCAGAAAAAAAGTCGCTACCTTTCACCAGCGCGGGCGGGTGGATCTGATCGTATCAGTCTCGGGGGATTTTTCTGATCTGGTAAAAATAGGTGTCGATACGAATCTGGCCGCAATCTATAAAGATCGGCTTGACCAACTGGCGCAGGAGCTGGGACTCGATAGTCAAGTCGATCTGGCCATGGTGATCGGCCTGCCGGATGTCTTGATAAGAGAGCAGCAGCCCGAAGATCTGGAAGCGATATGGCCCCTGCTGGAATCGGCTGTTGATGAAGCGTTCGACCAGTGCATGGAGATGCGCATCCGCGAAGGAGCTGCCCTGTCGGTCGATCTTGGCGAGCGTCTGCGGGTGTTCACCGGGGTGCTCGACTCGATAGAAAAGAATATTGAAACTATCATCGCCGACCGTGAGAATGCGCTGCGGGAAAGGCTCGAGAAGCTGCTTGGCAGCATCGATCTGGACCCTGCCAGACTGGCCCAGGAAGTTGCTGTCATGGTCGACAAATCTGATGTCACTGAAGAACTGGTCAGGCTGCGCAGTCACATAAGTCAGTTGGAGGATCTGCTCGACAACTCGGCACCGGTGGGCCGCAAGCTCGATTTTTTGATCCAGGAGTTCCTGCGCGAGGTCAACACCATCGCCTCCAAGATCAATGATGCCGACAATGCCCACAAAACAGTGGCCTTGAAAAGCGAGCTTGAAAAAATGCGAGAGCAGGTACA
>JARFQM010000229.1 GCA_029287755.1 Desulfofustis sp.
GCATGGTAGATGCCATGATAATTTGCCACTCCGCTTGCCCTTCGCCTACATCAAGCATTCGTTTAATACCGATCAGCAGGGTATAGTAATTTTCATCGGTGGTTATCAGCAGTGGCCATAGATACTGGTTCCAACCATAAATAAAGAGAATAACGAAGAGTGCGGCAATCGAGGTTCGAGACATCGGTAACAGGATATCGAAGAAGAATCTGATCGGCCCGGCGCCATCAATGCGAGCTGCCTCACATAACTCATCGGGAACGGTCATGAAAAACTGGCGAAATAAAAAGGTGGCCGTGGCCGAGGCTATGAGGGGGAAGATCAACCCCGAATAGGAATTCAGCATGTTAAGATCAGCCACTACCTTGTAGGTCGGAAGAATACGAACTTCAACCGGCAGCATCAGGGTGATGAAGATCATCCAGAAGAAAAGCAGCCTGAAACGAAAACGGAAATAGACGATCGCATACGCTGCCAAAAGAGAAATGATAATCTTGCCGCACGTGATGCCCATGGCCATGATGAAGGAATTCAGCATCATGGTGCCAACGGTGGCACCCACATCTCTGGGACCGACGGTGAGAGCCCTGGTGTAATTATCGATCAGCTCACCGCCAGGGAGAAGCGGGAAATATGACGTGATCGCATCGAGAGTATGGGTAGATGCGACAAACGTCACATAGATCGGAAAGGCCAGTATTGCGACACCGATTAGTAGGCAAATATGGGTAAATATGGTGAGCCAGCGCCTGTTTTCTACCATTGTATCACTCTAATAATGGACCCTTCTCTCAATAAATCGAAACTGAATGACCGTAAGGGAGATCACCACCAGCATCAAGACCACAGACTGAGCCGCCGAACTGCCGAGATCCAGGCTCAGGAAACCGTCGTGGTAAACCTTGAACACCATGATGTCGGTGGCATGGTTTGGCCCCCCGTCGGTGATGGTGTGGATTATGCCGAAAGTATCGAAAAACGCATATACGATATTGACCACAATCAAGAAAAATATTGTCGGTGAGAGCAACGGAAAAACAATGGTCCAGAAGCGGCGTAGTGGTTTCGCACCGTCGATAGCCGCTGCCTCGATCAATGATTTCGGTATTGACTGCAATCCTGCCAGAAAGAAAAGAAAATTATAGGATATTTGCCGCCAGGCGGCAGCAATGATCACCAACAGCATGGCCTGGTTGCCGTTTAGGGTATGATTCCACTCTACCCCCAACAACCTGAAATAGAAGGTCATTATACCGACAGTTGGGTTAAAGAGAAAAAACCACAGGACACCGGCAACTGCCGGAGCCACCGCATAGGGCCAGATGATCAGGGTTTTATAGGTGGTTGCTGCTTTTATCACTCTGTCCGCCATGGCGGCAAGAAACAGTGCCACGGACATGGCGATTATAGCCACCGAGAAACTGAAGATGCCGGTAACCATGATTGAATTGAGATAGAAATCATCGGTGAAAATATAAATGAAATTATCCATCCCCACGAAAGCGGTGGACAGCCCAAAGGCGTCTTCCTGCAACAGTGACTGATACAGCGCCTGCGAAGCCGGCCAGATGAAAATCACCAGGGTGATAATGATCTGGGGAGCAACCAGGATGTATGGCAGCACCTTATGGCTGAATATTACGCGTTTTTCCATGACCTGAGACCGTAGTTGCCTGGAGTCTTGACGCCATCCCCAGAGCTGTTGGGGCGGAATTTACCATGATGGGTGAGGCTGAAATTGGTAAATCCCGCCTTTGCTATGCCGATTGGAGCTTGAAGACTTTAATTATTGGCCTTTTCAAACTTTCGCAATAATTTGTTGCCAGCCGCGACGGCATCGGAGAGGCCCTCCTCTTCATTTTTATCGCCTGAGAAAATGGCCTAGAGTTCACCATAGATGATGTCTCTCATTTGGACATAATTCCCAAAGCGCAACCCTTTTGAATTCTCAGTCGGCTCATTCAGGGTCATCTGCTTGAGAGCTGTCTCCATGTCAGGCTTCTCTTCATACAGTCCCTGTTGCTTGGCAAGCTCATATGCGGCCAGAGTGATGGGCAGATAACCGGTGAATTCATGCCAGTCCGCCTGGACCTCAGCTGAGGAGATGAAATTAAAAAAAGCAGCGACCCCCTTATATTCCTCGGCAGGGTGCCCCGCCATCACCCACAGGCTGGCTCCTCCGATAATCGTATTCTGCGGCGCCCCTTGCGCGTCAGGCCAGTAAGGCAGCATGGAGGTGCCGAAATCAAATTTACAGGTTTTGGCAAAACCGGCGTAACCTGCCGACGATTCAGTATACATCGCTACTTCTTCAGACGAGAACTTGGCATTTCCAAGATTCCGCCGGCCACCGTATACGAATATCTTGTCCTGCTGCCAGTCAGCCAATTGCTGGATGTGCTTCACATGCATCGGACTGTTGTAAAGGAACTCGGTATCCATTCCTTCGAATCCATTGGCCTTGGTTCCGGCAGGGATATTATGCCAGGCGCTGAAATTCTCCAGCTGAATCCAGGATATCCAGGCAGTGGAAAATCCGCCGGGATAGCCGGCAGCCACAAGCTTTTTGGAATATTCGGCTACTTCAGGCCAGGTCTCTGGCGGTTTGTTTGGATCGAGACCGGCCTTCTTGAAAGCATCCTTGTTGTAATAGAGTACCGGGGTTGAACTGTTGAAAGGCATTGACAGCATCTTCCCGTCGGTGGTGGTGTAATAGCCAGTGACCGTAGGCAGATAGGCTTTGGGATCGAAAGCCAGACCCGATTCGGCCATTACCTCATACACAGGTTTAATAGCTCCCCTTGCTGCCATCATGGATGCGGTTCCAACCTCAAATACCTGAAGGATATGCGGTGGATTTTTTGAGCGGAAGGCGGCAATTCCGGCGGTCATCGTATCGGCGTAGTTGCCCTTGTAGGTGGCGACGACTTGGTAGTCGCTCTGAGACTTGTTGAATTCGTCAGCAATTGCGGCAACTTTTTCACCCAACCTTCCACCATGAGCATGCCACCAGTTAATGGTGATAGGCTCGGCAAGCAGGCTCGCAGGCACTGCAAAAGCTGTGAGCAAAACGATCGTGCAGATAAAAATTCTGTTCTTCATGGCGCATCTCCTTTCTTTGTGAGAATTTTCATTGCTTCCTTCGACAGAACCAGTTTTCTCCTCCTCTTTTTGTGTTGGACAATCATTTAGTGTTTGCTACCACTTCCTTTAACACATCCGGCCTGTTAGTGAAGATGCCGTCGATACCCATCTCCACAAAACGGCGCATGTCAGATTCCGAGTCGACGGTCCAGACATAGACCTTCAGATCGGCCTCATGGGCTTTTTCGACATGCGATCGCCAAATCTCGCTGTGTTTAGCCCCCCAGTATTTGCCACCGGAGGCCTTGATCATTTCCGGCAGGGACCCGCCATGATCGGCGGGATCGATACCAGCTGTCCATAAAAGGGTGGTTTTCTTATCGAACACTTTAAGCTGCTTATAGTGGGATGAGAGGTAGACTGTGGAGATAGAGGGAGCAATCTCGTTGACCCGGGAAAGTGCACGCCAGTCAAAGGAGAGGATTTTGCACCGCTGCGCCAGATCATGATCTGAGATAAGCTGCACTAATTTGTCAGCCACCACCCTTGGCGAGGGTGAGACATCACTTTCTTCAGGCGAAGTTTTAATCTCCAGAAACAAATCGGGGCCTTCGGGACCGGTTTTTTTAATAATCTCAAAAACCTCCTGGAGGGTGGGGACTTTCTGACCGTCAGCGGGTACCTGGTCGGGGAACCTGCGTGCAGACCGGCTGCCCGGTTTGAGCCGCCCCACATCATAGGACTGCAGCTGGTCGACTGTCATGGCCTTGATCGGGATAATTTCGGAGTCAACCAGCCACTTTCCCTGCTTAGTGCGCGTCTTCTCTGAATTCAGTATGAAATCGTGATGGACAACGAGCCTCGCGTCCGCTGAAAGCATTACATCGAGTTCGATCGCGTCGATGCCGAGATCTATCGCCAAGGAGACTCCAGCCAAAGTGTTGCCGGGTGCCAACCCTGCTGCTCCTTGATGGCCTATAATCAGCGTTGAGTGAGAAGGGCGGAAGTCAGCTTGAGCATCGGTATCGTCGGCGCGGACTGAGTGAGGGCCGTTGGTGAGAATTAAGGACGCAATTATCATGGGAAATACAAGCTTTTCCCAAGGCAATTCAAACGAGATGAAAGGTGCCTGATAGCGCATTTACCTCTCCGAGGCGAGACTGGATGGAAAAAGGATAGATACAAACCTTACAGGCCGAGGTAAAAAACTCTCACCTACTCTAATTTAATTGGTAAATGCGTCAGGTCAACCTCACGGCTCCACACTCAATAAGCGCACTTTGAGAATTTGACTTGGTCGTGCCTCCGCTCAGGTGTGAGAAGATCCGTTTATACCCCTAGGATTATTGCAGCTCCATACAGAAATATTGCGGCGACAAAATACATCACCGCCACATACGGCCAGTTCAAAGCAGCGAGCTTTATACTGGGGATGCCGTACCGTCCTTGAAAGATTAGGTTTAAGCCGGACAGCGGACTGGCGCACGCACCGAGGCTCCAACTAAAAACAAAGGTGAGAGCAAGTAATTGAGAATCTGGGGCGACCGGCGCCAGAAGCGGCGTTACCACTGCTATCGAGATAACCGGGTGCACGCCGAGCAAGGCCAGCAACACCATTGCCGCAAGCAGAATGACGGCAGCGGCGGCAGCAAACTCTCCTCCCAAAGGCAGACTTATATGCGTGGCAGCCACGAGGGTCTGCAAGCCAATGGCGAGGACACCTGCAGCAAGAAAAAGAACCAGTTCGTTGACCATCTTGGGCAGTCCCTTCAGAATGTGCTGCTGAAGCTGACTCTTCGCTCCATTTAAGCCGCTGTACAAACAGAGCCCGATAAAGCTGACTACCAGCGAAGACAAGGCAATCACAGCCAGGATTGAAGCATGGGGCAGGAACGCATGCCCTAATAGAACGCCGAGCGCGAGAATGCCTGGTAACCAAAGACTTGACGGAGTCATCGGGAAACCTTCGAAATTCGCGACCTCTCCTGGATAACGAAATTTTGCTTCAACAATCACCAGTACCAGACCCAGGACGGCAAATGGGAACCCAAAGGCCATAATGACTAAAAGATGCGCATCGGCCACATAGGTCAGAACTACTGCCATACCGGCAAAAAATGGCGACCACGTCGGTCCCCCGATAAAAGAGCGGGCGAGCGACTGTGCTGCGAACAGACTAAGTTTTTTGCCCTCCGAGACTCTGTCGGCGATGAGAATGGGGGCAGAGACGTTAATGAAGGCGCCGAATAAAGCCACGGCGAGCATGGTTTGCCAGTAGGCGCGCATGCCATGCGGCACAGCGACCTGAACCTTGTTGCCCTGCATTGCCACCAACCTCAAGAAACTGACCGCTGCCAGCATGGAAAGCAAACCGGCATTGTTATCCAGGAGCCGCAACCACGTCGGCTGAGAGCCAAGCACAAGGCCGCTGGTAAGTGAAACGACACCTATCAGCAGAAGGATTCCGATTTGCAGGATCTGGACTTTTGATAATTGAGAGAGGAGCAGCAGCGCAGCACACCAGGCACACACCCCAGACGGCCAGGAAGGGAAAGCTGGCCAAATTTCGCTGAAAATTGAGCCGAAAATCATTAACAATAGCAAGATACCCGCCAGTGACGAATATTCACCGGGAAAAATACGTTTCATAGAAAGCACTTTATCAGTATTCCAGTGATACTCATATCTAAATTGAGCGAACTGTTTAAAAGAGAGATCAAGAGATTCTGCTTGGTTAAGAGAGGCACATAAGGAAACGCCCCGATCAATATAATCGGTCGAGGTGATAAGGGTCCCGCTGCTTCATGAAACAGCGTAGAGTGCATGATAGGCAATTTCTTCTCTACATAGCGACGGCGACCCGAGGCGTGCAATGTGAAGGGGTATCTTACCAGAATTGGGTTTGATTCAAAGAACAAGAGAACTCGGCGCCTCCTGCGCGGCCTTTAGTCCGGTCGGACGAAGCCTGCTTACAGACCGTCCGCACTCTTGCGAAAAATCTCTATCGATAGCATTTCTGAAGGAAAACCCGAGATTTCTGGAACCCAATTACAGCCGCAACATCGCTGCCACGGACCGATTCCGCAAACTCGCCAAAGAGATGGGATACCAAACTGCTGCACTCGCCATTGCCTGGCTTCTGCATCAGGGGGGCATATTCTTCCCATTCCCGGCACGCGATCAGTCTCTCACTTGGAAGAATTAACGGCTGGGCGCATGGCGATCGCTATTCAGCAGCGCAATGGCATGGACCAGAAAGATACTGCTAACCTGAGAGCCATTTGCAAAACGATCTTTACGACCAGCAGGAAGAAGGCATGTCTCTGCACTTTCACTATTTATGGCTACTAGTCCAGCAGCCACGGTATTTCATGCTCCAAGGCGATTGCCCGAATCTTGTCCCGCAGTCCCTTCCCAACCGGAATACCATTTTTCCAACGCTCTTTGGCATGACGACGTTCTGGGTCTCCTGCAATCATTACCGGCTGCGAGGGATCCAGCGGCTGGGTCGAGCGCAGCGTTTCGCAAAGAGTCGCGACATCTGTTCGGAAATCATTGATATCCCTAAATATACTGGGGTCGATAGTCATGAAAAAATGACTGATATCCTGACCGTGCGGCTGCTTCATATGCATAGGCGAGGTGATCAGGGTCGAGCCCGACAGGCAGGCACTCAGAATATTTACCATTACTGCCAGCCCGTAGCCTTTGTGGTAGCTGCCTTCAGGGCTGCCGCCAAGGGGGGTCAGTGAGCCCCCCCTCTCCATCACTTCGAGCGGATCAGTACTCGGCAGGCCGTCCCTTGAAACAAGCCAGCCGTTGGGAGTCGGCAAACCTTCATTGAATTTGTTCCGTACTTTGCCAAATGCCGCGGTAGTGGTCGCCATGTCCAGCAAAAACGGCTGTCCCTCAATGCCCGGGGCGGAAAAAGAGATCGGTTCAGTTCCCATTCGGGCCTCAGTACCGCCCGCCGGTGCAACCTGGATAATAGAGGTAGTGCTTGTCACCAGACCGATGAGATCTGCCTCTGCCGCCATTTCAGTGTAATATCCGCACGCCCCGAAATGGGCAGAGTTGCGAACCGATGAAATCGCCATACCTGAGGTCTGGGCCTTGGATATGGCCGATTCCATTGCCAATATAGAGGTTGAATGCCCCAACCCCGCATCACCGTCAATCAGCACCGAGACCGGGGTTTCCTTGACTATCCGCGGTTCAGCCGACATGTTGATCCGGCCTTGTTTCCAGCGCTCATGGTACATGGTCATGGTGGATAGACCGTGGCTGTCGATTCCATGCAGATCCGCCCAGGCGATCACATCTGCCGTCTTTTCCGCTGTTTCTGAAGGCATACCCCAGCCCACGAGGATTGCCTCGATCTGAGCCCGGTGATTTTGATAGGTTGCTGCCATATTATTTCCTTGTCACGATTTAAATGAGTGGATCAAGCATTTAAGAGAACCACAGTAAGATAATCGGCCTATCTTAACCGACCGCTGCTGCATCGGTCTAGTATCATGTAATTGTTTGGATCAATCTGAGAAAATTAAGGCCGTGTCCAAGGTGCATGCAGTGACAATCCTGCGTGGAAATGATGCATCACTAAGAACTGTTGACCACTTCCACCAGCAAGATTTCACCTATTCTCACCGCTCATCTTCGCTTTTTCGATGCGGATTGAGCTGACCTTGTACTCAGGGATTCGAGCGGTTGGATCGACGGCTTCACTGGTAAGAAGGTTGGCCGGCGCTTCCCGCCAGTGAAAGGCCATGAATGCGGTGCCCTGCGGCACTTTGCTGTCGATGCGCACCTGCACGATAATCTCGCCCCTGGGCGAGGTAACCTGGAGAAAATCATCTGCATGAACACCGACTGTCTCTGCGTCTTCCTGGTTCATGTCGATATGTCCTTGAGGTTCCAGCGTTTCAAGCACCCTTGAGCGACGGCTCATGGTACCGGTGTGGAAATGTTCGAGCACCCGCCCGGTTGTCAGGACCAGGGGAAAGTCCAGGGACGGTGCTTCGGCAGGAGGTTTATAGGTGACCACATGGAATTTTCCTTTGCCCCGGGTAAAGTCTTTTTCATGCAGCCTGGAAGTACCTCGGTGTCTGTTATCCCAGCACGGCCACTGCAATCCGTCGGCCCGTTCCAGCCGCCGGTGAGAGATGCCGCGGTAGATCGGTGTCAGCTCGGCGATCTCCCTCATTATCGCGGAGCTGTCTGTATAGGACATCGCGTAGCCCATCCGGGAGGCCAGCTCGGCAACGATCTGCCAATCCGCCTTTGCCGAACCTGGCGGCTCGAGGACCTGACGCACCAGCTGGATCCGTCGCTCGGTATTTGTAAAGGTGCCGCTTTTCTCGGCGAAACTGGCAGCCGGCAGCACCACGTCAGCCAGCATCGCCGTTTCAGTCAGGAAGATATCCTGGACGGCCAGAAAACGAAGCTTGGCCATGGCCTGCCGGGTATGCCCCAGATTCGGCTCGCTCATCAGCGGGTTTTCTCCAACCACATACATGGCCTGCAGCTGCTCATGATCTGCCGCGATTACCATGTCGGTTAACGGCAGACCTATCCGGCTGCTCAAATCCACTTTCCAGGCCTCGCTGAATTTGGTCTGGGCCGAGGGCTCGTCAATTTTCTGATAGCCCGGATAGACGTTGGGCAGCGCCCCCATGTCGCAGGCACCCTGCACGTTGTTTTGCCCGCGCAGGGGCGAGAAACCGGTACCTTTGCGGCCCATGTTTCCAGTCAGCATGAGCAGGTTGGCGATCGACTTTACATTGTCAACCCCGGTAGTGTGCTGGGTGATGCCCATCCCGAAGACAACGACGCCGCGCTTGGCCGAGGCAAATATCTCGGCGGCCTGGCGGATATCGTCTACCGGTACACCGGAAATCAGTGCCGCCTTCTCCGGAGAAAAACACTTCACCTTCTCTCTGAAAAGATCGAACCCTTCGCAGCGCTGCGCGATGAAGCTGTCATCTTGCAATCCGGATTCCAGGATCCAATTCATCATGCCGTTGATAAGGGCGACATCGGAGCCGGGATGATGGCTCATGTGCAGGTCGGCCAGATGGGCCATCTCGGTCGTACGCGGGTCGGCCACGATCAGGCGGGCGCCGTTTTTGCGGATATTGCGCTTCATGTGCCGGGCGATGATTGGATGACATTCCGTCGTATTGGAGCCGATCACAAACATAACCTCGGCCTCACCAATATCTGCAATGGAGTTGCTCATCGCTCCGTCGCCGAAGGACTCGAGAGCCGCCGCGACTGTAGAGGAGTGGCACAGCCGTGCGCAATGGTCGATATTGTTGGTACCGAGCACAGCGCGGGCGAACTTCTGAGTCAGGTAATTTTCCTCATTGGTACACTTAGCTGAGCTGAGCACACCCAGGGCCTCCGGACCAGAGGATGTGAGTATCTTCGCGAGTCCAGCCGCAGTCACCGCCAGGGCTTCATCCCAGCCGGCCGGGCGAAAGATATCCGCTGCAGCGACATTTTCCGCCAGTCCTGCGGCACGCGGTACGCCTTCCCTGCGAATCAGCGGCCGGGTAAGCCTGTCTGGGTGGTTGACGAAATCATAGCCGTACCTCCCTTTGACGCACAGACCGCCCTGGCTGACTCTACTGTTGCGGTCCCCTTTTACCCTGACGATTTCTTTGCCTCGCACCCCGACCACGATGGGGCAGCCGACGCCGCAGAACGGACACAAGGTTCGGACCTCGCGCTGGGGGATGATCACCTGTTTGGGCATGAGTGCGCCAGTCGGGCAGCGTTCGACACACTCCCCGCAGGACTGGCAGATGGTGTCTCCCCAGGCCTTGCCGGCAAAAGTGCTGACCCTGGACTGATAGCCGCGTTGAGCAAAATCGATGGCGCCGATCCCGGCTATTTCCTTGCAGACACGAACGCATTTGCCGCATAAAATGCATTTGTTGGGATCAAAATCGAAGGCCGGGTTGGAGGTGTCCACCGGCATCAGTGTTTTGCCTCGCAGCAGGCGCTCAACGGAACCCCTTTCCACACCAAGATACCCGGCTATATGCAGCAGTTCGCAATCATCGCTTTTCAGACAGGTGAGGCATTCGGCGGGGTGATCGGCGATCGTCAGTTCAATTATTCCCCTGCGGATTCTGGCAATCTCCTCGTCTTCAGTGACAATCACCATGCCCTGCTCACAAGGAGTGGTACAGGATGTAGGCAGACCCCGTATCCCCTCGATTTTGACGATACAGAGGCGGCAGGCCCCGTAAGGTTCAAGGTGCGGATCATGGCACAGGGTTGGAATATAGATTCCCGCCTTCTGGGCAGCTTCCAGCACGGTCGTCCCGCGCCCAACCTCTAACTCCTGTTCGTCGATTTTTAGGCGGAGTTTTTTCACGACGATCTCCTCGATTATTTATCGGCTTAGTGGACAGTGTACAATTTCAGTGAATCCCAATGGCCTCCAGTTTGCAGACCTGGAAACAAATACCGCATTTGCTGCATTTTGCCTGATCAATGAAATGGGGCTCTTTTCTTTCACCGGCAATTGCCCCGGTGCTGCATTTTCGTCTGCATAGACCACAGCCATTACAGAGCTGCGGATCGATTTCATAGTGGAAAAGAGGCAGGCACACCCCGGCGTCACATTTTCCGTCTGTTATGTGGCGATCAAATTCGTCCAAAAAGTATCTGAGGGTTGTCTGCACCGGGTTTGGTGCCGTCTGGCCTAACCCGCACAAAGATCCCTTCTGCACTGTTTCACTCAGGCCCCTCAGAAGTTCGAGGTAGTCAGGCTTGCCTCTGCCTTCACATATCTCCTCGAGAACCCGCAGCATCTGGTGCGTTCCCAAACGGCAGGGCAGACATTTGCCGCACGATTCGGCCTGGGTAAAACTGAGGAAATAACGGGCGACATCGACCATGCAGGTGCTCTGATCCAATACCACCATTCCGCCTGACCCCATAATGGAGCCGGCCTCTGCCAGCGATTCGTAATCGACGGGCAAGTCAAACAGGCTTGCAGGAATACAGCCTCCCGATGGACCTCCAGTCTGCACCCCTTTGATTTTTCTCCCTTTGGGAGCGCCTCCCCCTATGTCGTAAACAATTTCTTTGAGAGTTGTTCCCATCGGAACTTCGATCAGACCGGTATATCGTATTTTGCCTGCCAGCGAGAATGTCTTGGTGCCCTTGCTTTTCTCCGTACCGCTGGCGGCGTACCACTCGGCCCCGTTTTCAAGGATGGCCGATACATTGCTGAGTGTTTCCACATTGTTGATGCAGGTCGGTTTGTCCCACAGGCCAGACTGAGCCGGATAAGGAGGTTTGGGGGTCGGCAGGCCCCGACTGCCCTGAACCGAAGCCATCAGGGCCGTTTCCTCCCCGCAGACGAAGGCTCCGGCGCCTTCCTGGATATGGACGTTAAAGTTGAATTTGCTGCCCAGAACGCTTTTTCCGAGTAGATTGCAGCGGCGCATCTGCTCCAGGGCCTTTTCCAGCCGTTCAATTGCCAGCGGGTATTCGGCCCGTACATATATAAATCCTTCTGCAGCACCGATGGCGTGGGCCGCAATGAGCATCCCTTCGAGAACCGAATGCGGGTCTCCCTCCAGCAAGGCCCGATCCATAAAAGCGCCGGGATCTCCCTCGTCTGCATTACAGACGATATACTTGGCTTCGGCCTTTTCTTTAAGGGTCAGCTCCCACTTCAGGCCGGTTGGAAATCCCGCCCCGCCTCTTCCTCTGAGACCGGCCTTGCGGATCACCTCGGCAACTTCCGCGCCCTCCATCTGCACGGCTCGGCTGAGGCCTTGATAGCCGCCTCTGGCGATGTAATGGAGGATATTGGTTGGATCGATCAATCCGCAATTGCGCAAAGCAATACGGCGTTGTTTGCGCATCATCGGATGATCCTGCAGGCGCGGAATACCGTTGCTTGATTGCTCTCCCAGTGTACAGACGCTCAACTCCAGGCAGGGATCACCGTCAAGCAGAAAGCGGCTGATAATGTCGGCCGCCTTGGCCGAGGTCAGATTACCGTAGAGAATCGGCGGATGGCCCCGTTTGCGAACGGTCATCAGGGGCTCCAGATAGCACATGCCGATACAGCCCACTTCCATGGTTCTGGCCATCACCTGGATCTTTTTCAGCGTTTTTCGAACACTCTCCATGACCTTGTCCGCCCCCGACGCTCTGCCGCAGGTCCCGGTGCCTATCTGAATCAGAGGTTGGGAAGGGTTTTCCAGCCACTGCCACTGTCGTTCAGCTTGTGTTTTTATGGCCGCGAAATTCATATTTCCACCTTGTCCTCATCACCGTGGCTCAGATTTTGAGTCGTTTAGGGCCAGGTCTTTCATAACTTTCCCGACCTTGTCCGCATCCATATCGGCGCTGACCTTGTCGTCGACAACCACCACTGGGGCTATGGCGCATGAGCCGAAGCAGGCCACCGTCTCCAGCGTGAACATGCGGTCCTTGCTGGTCTGGCCGGGCGACAGCTTATAGCGATGTTCAATTTCATGAAGGATTTTGTCGGCTCCCTTAACATGGCAGGCTGTGCCTCGACATACTTTCACCACGTGGCGGCCAACCGGAGACAGCCGGAAGCGCTCGTAGAAGGTCGCTATTCCATACACGGCTGCCTCCGGCATACGGGTGAAATCAGCTACCTGCAGGAGTGCCTCGGTCGGGATATAGCCAACTGCGTTCTGCACCATCTGCAAAATGGTAATTACCTCCTGTTGTCGACCGGAAAAGCGTTGTCGAATGTGCTGCATCACTTCCGTCAATCTAAGAGAATCCTCGGGGAGCGGTTCAAGCGGGGCCGCTGCTGCTTCAGCTGCCACAAACTCTTTGGTCACCAGGGCACCCTTGACCGCCGCTATAAACTCATCCTCGGTGAAAGGCTTGGATAAATAGTCGGAGGCCCCGAGTTTCATTGCCTCCACGGCGGTAGTGACGGTTGAATAGCCCGTTATGACAAGCACTTCTGTGTCAGGGCGACGCCTTTTCACCTGCTTGATCACTTCCATGCCATCGATATCCGGCAGCCGCAGATCGGCGACCAGCAGATCAAACATCTTCTGGTTGAAGGTGTCCAAGGCGCTGCGGCCGGTCATCGCCAGGTCAACGTTATAGCCTTCTTCACTCAAAACCATCCCCAACCCCTTGGCCACACTCGCTTCATCCTCCATTATAAGAACCTGCGGCCAGGCTGGATCCAGGAGATCATGCGCTTCTTGAGTCTGCATAAGCGGCCTCCGCGTGTATCTCGATACTTTACAGTGCGCTGCCGAAACGCTGCCGCAAACCTCGATGACCTGCGGCAGATAGCGGTTTTCGGTAGAGCTACCAGGCCTCTCTCTGCAGACGTTTGTTGACGAAAATCATCTGTTCGTCTGTCAGTCGCCCGACATTCTTCCTGAGCCAGTTCAAGTCGCCTGAAGTGATGGCAGCTTTAGCCTCCCAAGAGAGATCGTAGGCCCGGAGGGCACTCGAATCGCCTTCCAGCAGATTTCTGGCAAACTCGACGTCCCGGTTGGTGCGTTCCAAGACCCGGACCACTTCCTGCTTTTGAATCAGGTTTTCCGCTGCCGGCTCGGCTGCTCTTTCGGCCTTTTCCTGAGATGCTGTTTTTTCCCTGCTCAGGGCGTTGCCGATAGCGTCTTTTATTTCACTTTCGGTAAACGGCTTGGGAAGGTAGTCCGCCACCCCAATCTTCATGGCGTCGACCGCCGATGAAACTGAGGAGTAACCGGTGATAACTACGACCTCGGTTTCAGGTTTGCGCTCCTTGACGATCTTGATAATTTCAAGACCGTCGCTGTCCGGCAGACGCAGATCGGCGACGACCAGATCAAAACTGCTTTTCTCGAAGGATTCCAGAGCTCCGGCCCCGGTATATGCCAGGTCGACATCATAGCCTTCTTCCTCAAGCACCATTTCAAGACCTCTGGCCACGCTTTCTTCGTCTTCCATGACGAGAATATGCGGCGGAGCATGGGCTGTTGCATGATTTGCTTGGTACGTTGTCATGGTTGTACCTCCTGCATTTCGCCTGTTTCTGAAGGCCGGGACCTGCGGCGACTGATTTTCAGCCGACTGCCCCAGCCGCTCAACTGCGACCTTCCTTGCCCTCTACAAAGC
>JARFQM010000152.1 GCA_029287755.1 Desulfofustis sp.
TTGGGAAACTTCTCCAGGTCGAATACCGGAGTCATGTATTCATCGATTTCTCTGATGCTTACCCAGACCCTGTCGCCGACCTGCAGCTGGCTGAGGAGCTCTTCTGTATCTTCCTTGCCGGGCTCGCTCCAGCGATTTTTCAAATATTTAACCCGGGCCTCAACCAGCGCTTCCAAACCGTTGCGGTCAATATGACCGCTGCCGTTTTCCAGGCCGGTCTCCACTCCTATTGTTATCTCCTCCCCCGTGTTCTCAATGGTTTCGATGGTACCGAACACGAAATTTCCTTCAGCGATGGCGCGATCTCCGCTATATTTGAGGCTGGCTAATTCTTCCTGCACTTCATCTCGCTCATAGCCGCGCAAACGCGCATCCAGGTAGGAAAGCTGCTTTCTCAGCGCGGAGAGGGTCTGGTCCTGTATGTACTTGTCAACGGTAGTGATGACCCTGATGCCTGAAGTGGCAATATTATCGATGCCGTGAACGCTCAAAGCCTCCAGCAGACGGTCGGAGGAGACCGCATCGGTAACAAGTTCCATCACCGAATCGAGTGAATAGCCCACCGAACCCCTGGCAAAGGGAATCTCGGAATTTTTCGCTTGCTGGTAGTCGGATTCATCGATCATTCCCAGGTTCAACATGGCGTTTAACACATAGGCCGCCCTCTGCCTTCCATGCTCTGTGGCCAGCGCTCTGGCCTGCTCATCTTTTTTGATGAATGGATTGTAGTAGTTAGGCCGTTTGACCGAGCCGGCTATATAGGCCGATTCAATCAGCGTCAGCTCCTCTGGCTTCTTGTTGAAATAATAGCGAGCTGCGACCCCGAGTCCATGACCGTTGCCGGACACGAAAAACTGGTTGCTGTAAAATTCAAGAATCTCCTCCTTGGTGTATCTGTATTCGAGCCGCAGGGCATAAATCAGTTCGATGAGCTTCGACTTGTAGGATCGATCCTTACGCTTAAAGAGATTCTTGGCGGTCTGCTGGGTCAGGGTTGAGCCGCCCTGAACAATCCTTCCCGCTTCAATATTTTTCATCGCAGCCCGGACAATACCGTGCACATCGAAACCAAAATGACTGAAAAAGCGATTATCTTCAGCAGCCACCAGGGCGTTTATGAAGCTCTCGGGTATTTCCTGGTAGTCGACATATTGGCGCCTCGCCTCGGAGAAAAACGCTCCCAGCGGAGTAACGCCGTCGTTATAGAACACGGGGCTTTCCCTACCCAGAATGGAGCGGATGTTCTGTTCCGATATTTCATCTCCGGGCTCGAGCACTACAAACCAGTAGAGCACCGCCCCTGCCGCCGCGGCGGCGAGCAGGACAAGAAATATAAGGGCAATAAAAATCTTCTTAAACATTCAGAAAAACTAAGTATTCCAAGCCGGCAGTGGGATAATGTTTGACCGAGATCGGTCCACTCTTACCATCAATTTGCTTGCCTAATTTTATGCATCAGGTTTAAATAGTGTAATTTGACCTTTTTGGGAGTAGGGAGAATGTACCTTGTCGCCGCCGATATCTCAACCGGGATTGGGACGACGACCAGAATTAACTCCATACATAAACTTGATAACCAAATAACTAACGCATTCATACATCTTGTCGATCAATATTTTTCGCATACCATACTTTGTAGTTCTGGTGCTGGCTCTGGCCCTTCTTTTAATTGGCTCCGGTTGTACCACCACGCAACAGATATCCAGTTCCGGACTGGATGTGCCCAAGGCAATCCCACGATCGCCAGAAATTGACCCTGACCTGGAGCCGCTGGTTTCCGAACCGGAAATTTCCCTGGACCAGGAACTCAAGGCCCTGGCTTCGACAGGCTCTTGGGAAGAACCCCTTATACCAAAAGAGGAAACGCAGATTTGCCTGGACCCAGAGATGGCCGAGCCGCTCTACGATTTTCCGGTGGTCGTCAACCGCCAGGTGCAGATGTACATCGATCTTTTCCAGGGCAAGCAGCGCAAATATTTTGCCAAGTGGCTGGGACGCTCCGGGCGCTACCGCGATCTCATCAAGAGTGAACTGGAAGCGGCTGGACTTCCGAAAGATCTGCTCTATCTGGCCATGATCGAAAGCGGGTTCAATCAGCGGGCCTATTCAAAATCGAAGGCCGTGGGGTTGTGGCAGTTCATGTCCGGTACCGGGCGTGATTACGGGCTATCCGTCACCCGCTACGTGGATGAGCGCAGGGATGCGGAAAAATCTACCAAAGCGGCCGCTGCCTACCTCAAGGATCTGTATGAGGAATTTGGCGACTGGTACCTTGCCGTTGCCGCCTATAACGGCGGTCCCGGCACCATGCGCAAGGCCATCAAGAAATCGAAATCGAGAGATTTCTGGAAGATCGCCCAAAATCGTTCTCTGCGTATGGAGACCAAACGCTACGTTCCTAAATTGATCGCTGCGATCATGATAGCCAAACAGCCTGAAAAATACGGCTTTACCGACCTCGCTTACGCTGAGCCGATGACCTGGGAAACGCTCGAGGTTGGGCCGGGGTTAAGTATGGCAGCAGTTG
The DNA here is from genome assembly GCA_029287755.1 of Desulfofustis sp. The sequence goes on from JARFQM010000152.1 coordinate 2,528, forward strand.
CAATACTTACCAGCAGCAGTGAAAAAGATATAATACTTCTCAACCAAGAGCTCCGAACCTCGAAAACCCCGCTGAACCAGGAACGCTATCGAGTAAAAATACCCAGCGGCACGAAGATGCTGGCCCAGAGCAACCTGCCTCGCCTGCACAGCGTCGTGCAGACCGATTACCAAACCCATGTCGTCAAAAAAGGCGAGACCCTTGCCAAAATCTGCCGCCGCTACAATATCAACACCACAACACTGCTCAAGGTCAACAAGCTTACCAGCAGGAACCTCAAGCCTGGTACCAGGCTGAGAATTCCCTACCAGAATGTGGCCTACCGCATCCTTCCCGAGGGCATGGAAGCCCGTATGGCCGCCCAGGATGACCTTATCCTGCATACCGTCAAACGGGGTGACACCGTATCAAAAATCTCCAGCCGCTATCAGGTCCCCGCCGAGCTGATCGTCGCCTGGAACGGGCTGCCGAATATGCACAAAATCGCTGCAGGGCAGCAGCTGGCACTCTATATGAGCAGCACAAGTTCAACTCCTCGATCGGGTGCTTCGTCTAGAGCCGGCAATACTGAATCTTCCTTACTGGTACTTTCTGATTCCAAGAAGCAGCCTGGTAAGCCGGCCGTGCAAGAAGAACCCTATACCTATTATCTGGTCAGATCGGGAGACTCATTGTGGACTATCTCCAGAAAATTCAACACCTCACCCGATCGAATCAAGCGCTGGAACAACTTGAAATCGAACCTCATTCATCCCGGCAACACACTGAAACTCAAGGATGTTTGAGAACCGTTTCAAATTCCACCGGATTATAGCCTTTTAAAAGCCACCCGTTCCAGTACCTCTGCCCCATCGGTCACTTCTACATGCCTAGTCTTTCTGCACCGCAACCGGACCCCCGTTCCCCGCAGTCCCGCGCCCGGGATTATCCTGCGGACGTGCAGTTTATTGAGCAGGGCAAGCGGACTGTGATACTGGTGGGTACGGCTCATGTGTCCCAGCAGTCAGTGGATCTGGTTCAGAAGGTGATCGAAGCAGAACGACCCGACCACGTCTGCATCGAACTCGATGACAAGAGATACCAGGCCCTCTCAGATGAGAATCGCTGGCAGAAATTGGACCTAAAAACGGTGATTAAAAACCGTCAATTGTCCACTTTGATGGTCTCCATTATGATGGCCGGCTATCAGAAGAAACTTGGCGACAATCTAGGAGTATCACCGGGCGCCGAGTTGCTCGCGGCTGCCAGAACCGCTGAGGGACTCCAAATTCCCATTTGCCTCTGTGACAGAGACATCAGGATTACGCTGAGAAGAGCCTGGAAATCGACGTCCCTGTTTCGCAAGGGCTACCTTATGAGTTCATTGATTGCCGGAATGTTTTTTTCTGAGGAAATCGACGAACAAAAACTCGAAGAGCTCAAAACACAGGATGTCCTCACCGAATTGATGGCCGAGATGGGAGATTCGCTGCCTGAGATGAAGAAGGTTCTCATAGACGAGCGCGACATCTACATGGCGGAACGGATAAAAAATACCCCGGGACAAGTGGTGGTTGCCGTCGTAGGCGCTGGCCACCTGGAGGGCATCAAGAGACGACTGGTTGAGGATCACGCTGGCAAAATTGACGACCTTGTCACCATTCCCCCGGTATCCAGGGCATGGAAAACCCTGGGCTGGCTGATCCCCGCCGTGATTATCGGTTCGATCGGACTCATTGCCTTTTCAAAGGGCTTTGACACTGCGGGCGACAACATCATCTACTGGATTCTGGCCAACGGCATTCCGGCCTCTATTGGAGCAGCACTGGCTTTGGCCCATCCATTTACCACCATCGGCGCTTTTGCCGCCGCCCCCATCACGAGCCTGACGCCGGTAATCGGTGCCGGCTATGTGACGGCTTTCATCCAGGTAATGACGCGACCGCCGGTGGTACGAGAATTCGAGACGGTCGGCGAAGACATGGGCACTGTATTGGGCTGGTGGCGCAACAAATTGCTCAGGGTTTTTCTGGTATTCATCCTCACCGGGCTCGGTTCGGCAATCGGTACCTACGTTGGTGGCTACGAAATCATTAAAACACTTATGAGCTGATACAGTTCTTCTCCTCTACCCCACACTCTTATGATGACTGAAGCACTATCCTTATCCAACGCCCAAAAAAAATTCTTGAGGAAGCTCGGACACAGCCTCAGCCCGGTTGTCTACATCGGCAAGGAAGGACTCAGCGAGACCGTCGTCGCGGCTATTGATGAAGCACTGGACTTCCATGAATTGCTAAAGATCAAAATCGTCAACACCGACAAGATCTCCAAACATGAAGCGGCCGACCAGGTTCCAGAGGTTACCCGCAGTCAACTCGTGCAATTGATCGGCAAGACTCTTCTGATCTATCGGCGCAACAATAAAAAGAAGAAAGACGAACAGATTCGGCTGCCGAAAAGCTGAGCCCTCTTCTGCCTCAGCTTTTATCTTCGACCGGATAACGGTTCTGGAACCACTCGCGCCAACCGCCTTTCAGGGCAAACACGTTTTTGAACCCCAGAGAGATGAGCTGTTGTGCCACCCGGGCACTTGTATACTCACTGGGTCAGGCGCAATAAAGCACATACGTTTTCCCCTTGGGATAACTCCCGACCCAGGATGACACATCTCCCGGCTCTACCCGTATCGCCCCCTTGATCTTGAACTCGCTTGCACTCCAGTCGCTGCCGGTTCGAACATCAAGCACGACGAGGTTTTCGGAGCCAAGAAGTCCTTTCAATCCATCCTTGTCTATGGTTTTCACTTCCGCGGCGATCGCGGAAACGGGCACCAGCAAAGTAAGAATCAGAAACAACAGCGCTGTTTTCATGGCCTTCTCCATAATATTTTATACCACTTCTCACGCGGTCCGGACCCGCATACGATCTACTATAATGCACCCCAGCCGGTCGGCCAGTCTCCGGAATTATTATCTTTGCTCTGCGTGATGGCCATGGCGTGCACGAAGTGATCCGGCACCCGTCAATTGTTGCTGCCCTCATCTCTTTTATTTATACTCTGTGCTGAAATACAAAATCGAGCACCGCTATGCTTTACGGAAACTTCACCCCACCGACTCTGATTAATAAATGAATCCTGGATTTTCTCTCAAACCACTGCCTGCCGTTACCTTTGGCAGCGGCTGCCTTGAAAGTCTGTGCGCAATAGCTGCGGCACTGGGATCGAGAATTCTGGTTATCACCGGGTACAGTTTTAGAACAAGGCAGAAGAGCTGGACCCCGGTCGAAAGGCAGCTGCTCGAGACCGGGATAAAGATTGACTATGCCATTGTCAGCAGTGAACCGTCCCCGGAGATCATCGACCGCATTGTCGATACCTATCATCCGGCGAAGCTCGATGGAGTCATCGCCATAGGCGGCGGCAGCGTGCTTGATACGGGTAAAGCCGTGGCGGCAATGTTGCCTGCCGGGGAGAAAATCGAACAATTTCTCGAAGGTGTCGGCAACCGCCTGCCGGACGGCAGAAAGCTGCCATTTGTGGCGATCCCGACCACCGCCGGCACCGGCAGTGAAGCTTCAGCCAACGCGGTGATTACCAGGCCGGGCC
>JARFQM010000273.1 GCA_029287755.1 Desulfofustis sp.
CGATTTTATGATTATGGTGTGGCGTCAGAGAGTTTTTTATAGCATGTCACATACACAGGAGTCATGGATGTCGAACCCCATACTGAGAGCTGCCCATATCACAAAGCATTACACGATAGGTGAACGCCGAGCGGTGGTGCTCAATGACATCACCTTGGCGCTTGAACCGGGAGAGTTTGCCGTTATCTCCGGGGCCAGCGGCAGCGGCAAGACCACCCTGCTCACCATTCTTTCAGGACTGGACAAACCAAGCGTTGGAAGGGTATGGCTGGCCGACAAAGACATAACCGATCTCGATGAAAACGGCTTGGCCCCGCTCAGAAACAGATTAATTGGGTTTGTTTTTCAGGCCTTTCATCTGGTACCATCCCTTACATCACTGGAAAATATCATGTTTCCCGCGGAACTTAACCGCGATCCAGATGCAGCCGAGAAGGCCTCGCACCTCCTCAAGCGTGTTGGTCTGTGGGAACGGCGGCACAACCGGCCCGAGCAGCTGTCCGGTGGAGAGAAACAACGCGTAGCCATCTGCCGGGCCCTGGTCAATAATCCCCGTCTTATTTTCGCCGACGAACCTACCGGCAATCTGGATTCGGAAAATTCCCGTGAGGTGGTCGAACTCCTGCTTGAACTGCAGCAGGAATTCAACACCACCCTTCTGCTCGCCACCCACAGCAGTTCAATCGCCGATCGAGCCGACCGTATTCTTACCCTGCACGACGGGCGATTGGTAGATGATGGTTTGCCTTCATGATGATTCACTATCGCTTTCTCCTGGAGGAACTGCGCTACGGCGGCAAACAGGCTCTCACCTTCATCGTCTGCGTCGCCCTTTCCATCGCCACCCTGACTGCGCTCAACAGCTTCAGGCGCGATGTTCATGGGTCTCTGATTGACGAGGCGAGAGCCCTCCAGGGCGGGGACATCATTATCCATGCCCACCAGCCCCTTTCTGCAAAGCTGCGTACCGCAGTCGATGCACTGGAACGGGATGAACGTCTTCACCAGCAGAGAACCGTTGAGTTCTATACGGTTGCGTTATCAGAGACAAAGGGCAATTCGTTATTTTCCAGTATCAAGGCCGTTGGGCCTGGTTATCCCTTCTTCGGAACCATCACACTGGACTCTGGACAACCGCTGCAAGAGGCACTGGAGCCGGGCACTGTCGTCGTCGCCCGGGAGGTGCTCGACAGACTTGGTCTGCTGGTGGGGAATCGGCTGATTATTGGTGACACCGATTTCGAAATCGCCGACGTCGTTAATTTTGAGTCCATGCGGCCGGTCTCATTTCTCTCTTTCGGACCACGTATTTTCATATCGATGGCAGACGTGGATCAGCTCGGCCTTCTTGGACGAGGCAGCAGAGTCGAACACGAAATACTGCTCAAGCTGACTGATCCAGGGGAAGCAGAAGAGCTTGTCAAATTCCTGGGCGCCGCCGCCACGCCCCGGATCGAACGGGTCGAGACGGCGAAGAATGCCCGCTCCCGGGTGAAGATCTTTTTCGATAATCTGCTCTTTTTCCTCTCCTGCATCAGTATCCTTACCCTGATGCTCAGCGGTATCGGGATGCAGGGCTCACTCTCTGCTATTCTTTACCAGAAGCAGAAAATCATTGCGGTCACCAAAGCCTTTGGCGCCTCAAACCGCTTTTTGCTGACCCAATACCTGATCATGGTCTCCTGCATGGGGGCCTTTGGCTCCATAATAGGAATTGGACTGGGATATGTAATTAAACGTCTTTTCCCGCTGCTCTTTGGGGATCTGGTCCCGCAGGGTGTCGGCTATGCCTTTCACCCGGTTGACACGCTGGAGGGAATAATACTCGGCATCCTGGTGGTCACGGTGTTCACCCTGCTTCCCCTGCATCGGCTGGGCACCGTCAAGCCGGTGATGATATTCAGGCATGAAACCGCGGCAGGAAAACCAAATACAGCCGCATTGCTGACTGGAATGATCTGCGGTCTGTTCCTGTGTGTGCTGGTTATACGCCAGATCGACGACGTCAAAATTGGCATTTTCTTTGTCATCGGCCTGGTGCTGCTGATCGGCGCCGTCTCGCTGACAGCCTCCGCCTGCCTCTGGCTGCTCAAGCGGGTTACCCTGCCAACGCTGGCCCTGCGCCAGGCGGCAAAGAGCCTCTATCGACCCGGAAACGCCTCTCGCTCCATCATTGTCACCCTCACTTCCGCCATTTCGGTTCTGCTGGTGATCTTTCTTCTGAAACTGAACCTGTTTGCCACCTTCATAGAGTCATATCCGGAAAACGCGCCGAATCTCTTTTGCATCGACATCCAGCAGGATCAGAAAGACCTGTTCCAGACTGTGGTGGGTGAGGATGTGCTTTTATTTCCAGTGATCCGGGCCCGCCTCCTGTCGATCAACAGCCAGGCGATCGATCCGCAGCAGGAACGAGAGAGAAAGACAGACAATCTTGGCAGGGAATTCAATCTCACCTATCGCGATTCACTTTTAGATGATGAAATCATTACCGAAGGCGGCACCCTCTATGGCCTCGGCAAAAATTTACCCGCTGGAGTGGTCGCCGTCTCAGTGCTTGACTCCATTGCCGAAATTGGAGAAATCGATCTCAATGACCTGCTTCGCTTCAACATCCAGGGAGTCGAGATCGATGCCCAGGTGACAAGTATACGATCAAGAACAAAATCCCGGCTCTATCCATTTTTCTACTTCGTCTTCGAACCGGCCACCCTCGAAGCGGCACCCCAGACATTCTTTGCCGCCATGCACCTGCCCAAAGAGCTGATCCCCGACATGATTACCGCCATCGTCGCCCAGTTACCCAATGTTTCAACCATCAATGTGGCGGACATAGCTGAACGTTTTGGCCAGTTGATGAAACGACTGTCGGTTGTCATCACCTTTTTTGCTTCGTTTTCGATCATGGCCGGTTGCCTTATCCTGGTAAGCACCATTTTCGCGACTCGCCTCGATCGCATCAGGGAAACGGTTTATTATAAAGTGCTGGGCGCTGACAGCAGCTTCGTGCTGCGGGTGCTGACTTGTGAACAGGCGATGCTGGCCCTGCTCAGTTCAATCTTGGCTGTGGGGTTCGCCGAAGCAGCAGCCTGGCTGATCTGCACCACTGTGTTTAATATCGTCTACCAGCCCCATTGGCAGGTTGCTTTAATGACGGTAGTCAGTTCGATTCTGCTGGTAGTGATAATTGGCTTGGCGAGTTCGATCGGCATCATTCAGCAGCGCCCGGCAATGTATCTGCAACAGCAAAATAACACGTAAGGACGACGATGAAACCGTGTGCGTTTATAAAACACCTGCTGATGCTAATGGGCGCGGTCGCCCTGCTGGTTTCATCCTCCTGCGAATCCTCCGGACCATCTGAAAAAAGGGGGGCTGCAGAAGATGAAATAGACGATCTCGGCCATGGAGTAATCGTTGCCATGGGCGACAGTTTGACTGCCGGACTCGGAGTCGCGCCGTCTGACAGCTACCCGGCTCAGCTCGAACGACTGCTCGTGGACCGGGGGCTCAAGTACAAAGTCATCAATGCGGGTATAAGCGGAGAAACGAGCAGCGGCGCCCGGGCCCGTATCAACTGGGTGCTCAAATTAAACCCGGATATAGTGATTCTGGAAACCGGCGCCAATGACGGTCTCCGAGGCATTGACCCGACCCTGGTGGAAAAAAATATCGAAGAAATTGTACTCAGACTGAAGCAGGAGGAAGTAACCGTAGTCCTTGCCGGTATGATGATGGTGACCAACCTGGGGAAAACTTATGTCACCGCCTTCAATGACCTTTACCCCCGGCTGGCGCGCAGGCATCAACTTGTTTTCATGCCGTTTTTCCTGCAGGACGTCGCCACCGATACGGCTAAGAACCAGGAGGACGGCATTCATCCCAATCGCGCCGGGTATGAAATTATCGCTGCCAACCTGCTCCCCTATGTGGAGCAGGCTATAAAACTGAACTCCCCATAACCGACCGCCAGCCCCAGGCAGAGATCCGGTAATCCTCTATCTGACGGGCGGCGCGCCCTTGCTGTATCTGTAGAGTGTAGCCAAATCCTCCAGTGGATTTCTTTTGCAACCCTGATACGTTCAACCCACTATGATGCTCTCTGCCTGCACTTCAGTGGAGGTACCCCTTTGTAGCGGAGCCCGCCTCAGCAACTTCTGGAGGCGACGACAACGGAACCGGTTCAGGACCCGTCAAATTTGACAAAAAATAATCATATCAGATTGTTGCGTAAGAGTGGACGGTCAAGCAAGAAAAACACCACGCTCGATTGACAGGCAGGAACGCTGTGGATATGCTTTAAACGTTAGTGTTTACGCCTAATTTGCGCCCGTAGTAAATGGCCAATCCGCACGTCTGGCCACATCGATCAGAGGCCGCCTGCGGGGGTAACATGAAAATGTCAAATACAAGAGCCTTGTGCAAAACTAAGATTGTCGTTCAAAATCAAACCATGCGAGAAATTTTACCACAGGCATGTGATTGATATTCCGAGGATAAAGTTTTGAGCATAACGCAGAGTTTGGGCGAAAAGATCGTTTTGCACATGGCTCACAAGGTAGAGTTTGATCATATCGATAACCGGGAGTCACTATGGCTGACAGGAAGGCAGTGAGGTTATTTCAGAGAGCGTTCGTGTTTCGTCTCGGCAGGGTCGTCTTGCTCACTCTGATACTTATCTCTGCAGTCTATGGGATTGTTGCGGCAGTCTATGCCACCAAGACAATTTTCAAAGTAAAAATGAACTATGCCGTTGTCCTCGAGAAACTGGGCGGCAAACGTCAGGCGGTCACCGATATCGGCTGGCATGTCCGGTTGCCCTTTTTTACCAGGATAGAGCAGGAAGTCACCCTGATGAATCAAACGCTTTTCCTGGGGGGCAGCAACGAGCCGGCGCGTATCATCTCCCAAGAGAACATAGCGCTCTGGACCTCCGCCCTGCTGACTTATCGGATCACGGACTTAAATACCTGGGCCATAGAAAACCTCAAGCCGATGACTCTGCTGCAGGGGGACTACGACGGCATTGTCAAGGATATCATGCAGGCCGAACCGGTGAACGAATTGATCAGCGATCGGCAGCAGGTGAAGGAGAAAATATTCAGGGCATTGAAATCGCAGCCCATCAACGAAGGCGGCCCCTCTTTGGAGGAAAAATACGGCATCGAGATCATCAGTTTTGTGCTCAAAGAAACCCGATTTGGCGATAAACTGGTTGCGGCGACCGAGGAAAAGAAACGGCGGCAATTGATCGCCGAAGCAGAAAACTACGCCGCCGACCAGGAAGCCAGCAGGATTCGCAAGCTCTATGCGGCCTACCTCGAGGGCATTAGTTCGCTGCAGAAAGAAATTGGCAAACCGGACGGGTCCACTGACACCTCCCTTCTGCAATTTCTGGTGCAGCAGAAATGGGCCTCGGCATATGAAAAGAACCAGACCGGGCAGAACACCGTGGTTATTCAGAATACGGATAAAATCCCCCCAGTTACCCTGCCCCTTCCCGAACCCATGCCGCTTCCGGTAGAAGCTGAATAAGCGAGGCTGAGCGACGCCGATGGCACGACGATTAACAAAAAAGATCCGCTATATACGGCTGCCTGAAAAGCGAATTGCAGAAATAGATGCAATCGTGGCGTCCTGGCCGCATGAAACCAAGGAATTCATGCGTGCCCGTCTCAACCAGTATAAACCCCGCAGAGGCGTGGTGAGGCGCCTGGGCGGCCTGTTTCGCTGGTTTACCATATCACCCCGCACACGCGACCTGGCAATCCTGAAAAACCCCGAGATCCTCACGGACTGGCAGAAAAGATTTGAAGTGTCCGGCCAGACGGTGCCGCGAAAAGCCTGGAATCACATTCTTGAAAAGGAACTCAGCGACAACGATCATGCCTACATGCTGGCCCTGCTCGAGCGCGAACTCTCGGATGTTCACCTGCCCGATGAACTCGGCGAGCTTTTTGAAAAGATCTACCGGGCCCATATCAGAAAGGAGTACACCACCGATCCGGACGTCCCGCAGGCGCCGATAATCCTGTTCATAGGAACCAGCGGAAGTGGAAAAACCGCAACCGCCACCAAGGGCATCGAACAGGTGTTCTTCGACAGCGACGTCCGCCCCGAGGTCGATCTCGACCAGAAACGGATGAATGTCATGGCCGAAGCGCCTTTCTGGAAATCTCTTGAGGAGGTCGAACCGGAACTGGCCTCGGAAATTGAGCGCAGAAAACGTCTGCTCAGATACGAGCGGCTGGCGAAAATTCCCGTTATCAGCCATCTGTTCCGCAAACAGATTGGTAAGAACCTCAGTGATTTGGAAGAACAGAGCCTGATGGTGGATTATGCCCGGATCACCCCCAATGATTTCCAGACGGCGCTCTCCGGTGAACCGGGCAATTACCTCAGACGGGCCTTCGGAAACCCGAGGTTCACCTGCATCAGACATCTCGAGGAAGCGCACAGCGCTTTCGCCAGGAAGGAGAGCGGCAGATCAAGCGGCGGCGGGCCCGAGCGTCAGCAGGGCACCCTGGTGGACAGCTCCAACATCATTATTGACGAGATCATCAACGGCACCAGAGACTGTCTGCTGATTGCCACTTCCGACCAGCCGGAACTCTTCGATTCGGCTATTTATAGAAGATTCGTGGAAAAGGGGCTGATTATTGACGTCTCCGAATACTGGCTCAAGAAAGCCAATATGAAGGAGATCATCCGCATTGAGCTGATGCGCAACAATATTCGGGTCAGCACGGAAGAAACTGTGCCGGAATATGGCAACATCCAATGGCTCGATCCCGAAGACCTTAATACGGCGGTCGGTAAATTCTATCGCCTTTTCAAGGATCGCGCCCTCCAGGTAACGCCGGCCTATGTGCGCAAACTGGTTGGCTATATCATCAGCCTCAAAGGGACGTTCAGCGCCGATTTTCTGGACGATCCTTTGCTCGTTCGCCACGCCTTTGAAATGGTGGCCAGGAACGCGTTCGGCGATCTTTTCAAGAAGGTGGTCAACAGGATAGACCGGTCTGCCCATTGGAATGATTATGTCGGCGATATTAAAGATACCTTCTCGGAGATGGCGAATAACTGCCTTGTGTACAACGTCAACGAAGAAAAGGGTGTGGTTCTCAACGGGCCGCCGGGCAGCGGCAAAACCTTTCTGGTGCGGACCTGGCTCAGTGAGAACAAGAAGATTCACGATATCAGCACCAGGCCCAGCGCCCTGCACAACCCGGCTGATCCCATTGACGGTACGGTTGAAAACCTGGTGAAAGTCTACGATATCGCTAAAATGATCGCCCCGGCCGTGGTATTCTTTGATGAAGGC
>JARFQM010000346.1 GCA_029287755.1 Desulfofustis sp.
TGGGCAGTGTCTCCAATGCAGGCGTGGTCATGATATTTGCCCGTCAACAGGGGGGTGCAAATCAATGGGGGCTGGTCACACATTTTCTGGATGTTGACGCACCGGAAGATCCCAGGTTTCCCTCCGATGTGGCCATAACAAGTGATCTGATGGTGGCTACCGATGAACTTAACGACCGTGCGCTCCTGTTCCGGCGGATTAACGGTAGCTGGGTTTATTCCAAGCATCTGCAACCCGAAGATTTTGAGGTGGATGATCGCTTTGGTGTCAGTGTAGAGGCGGAAGGAGACCATATTGCAATAGGTGCGCTGAACGGCAATGACGCAATAGACCCCACCAACTCCGGATCAGTACACATTTTCGAGCGCAACACCGGCGGCGCCAATAATTTTGGCCAGTCTGTGCAGGTTACAGGAAGTGCACCAGAGTTTATCGACCGCTTCGGTGAAGCGATCAGGTTGCGGGAGGGGTTATTAGTGGTCGGCGCTCCCGGCGCTCAGCAAGCCTACGTTTTTGCGAACCTTATTGGAGCCTGGGAAGAGCAACAATTGATTTCTCCACCGCAGGGAACAACTTTTGGAAATGCAGAGTTCGGCCTGGATGTGGACTACCACAAAGGCTCGCTGATTGTTGGTGCAGACCGTTGGAATGATATAGACGGGGACCGTTACGGCGCCGTTTTCATGTACCAGGACCGCGGTATTGTCCTGTGTGGTGAACTGGATGGAATATTCTGCGATAGCTTTGAGAAGCAATAGTCATTCCCATTAATAGGAAGGTAAGAATGTATAACTGCATTGTAATGGGTGCCGCCGGCCGGGACTTTCATGTTTTCCTTTCTTTTTTGCGCGAAAACGCGCACTTTCGGGTAAAGGCCTTTACCGCGACACAGATTCCGTTTATTGGCGGGCGCGATTTTCCGCAATCGCTTGCAGGGGCGGACTACGAAGAAGACATACCCATCCATGACGAGTCAGAAATTGCCGACCTGATAAAGCGCCTTGAGATTGATTTTGTGTTTTTCGCCTACAGTGATATTTCACACCAGGAACTGATGCACAAGGCAAGCCTGGTGCAGGCCGCCGGGGCCAGTTTTGTCATGCTGGGTCCGGACCACAGCCAGTTGCGCGCCGATATCCCGGTAGTCAGTATTACCGCAACCCGTACGGGTGCGGGTAAAAGCCCCCTGACACAATGGCTTGCCCGCTTTTTGATTGACAAAGGCCATCGCGTGGCCGCCATACGCCACCCCATGCCATATGGCAATTTGAAGCTACAGCGGGTGCAACGATTTGCCTGCTCCCAGGATCTCGATGAGCACGAATGCACCATTGAGGAACGTGAAGAGTATGAGCCCTATGTCCACATGGGTATACCCATTTACGCAGGTGTGGATTACCAGGCCATTCTCGAAGAGGTGCAGCCTGGTGCCGATATCATTTTGTGGGATGGAGGTAACAATGATTTCTCATTTATCCGCCCCGATCTGGATATCGTGGTTGTGGACTCGCTGCGGGCCGGACATGAAATTGATTATTTTCCCGGCGAGGTCAACTTCCGGCGTGCCGACATCCTGGTGATCAGCAAGTCGAATTCAGCCAGTGCTGATGCCAGGCTCCAGATCAGGGAACATGCTGCCGAGCTGAACCCGGACGCGGTGATTTGTTCAGCTGACCTGGAGATCAGCGTCGATAAGCCGGAACTCATGCAGGATCAGCGTGTACTGGTGATCGAGGACGGACCTACGGTGACTCACGGTGGCATGTCGTTTGGTGCCGGCACAGTGGCCACCCAGAGATACAACGGCACGCCGGTTGATCCAAAGCCCTACGTCAGCGGTACCCTCAAGGACATATTTGTCGATAATCCCCATCTCCATCAAGTATTACCGGCCATGGGTTATTCAGAGACCCAACGCAGTGATTTACGCAAGGCTGCACTCAGGTGTTGTGAACAGGAAAAGGCCGCCTGTATTGTCGATGCGAGCCCGGCTCATTTCGACTGGGGGCTCGACGATCAGGTACCCGTGGCACGGGTGCAATATCGATTTGTTCAACTGGATGGGCCACCGGTAGAGCAGGCTGTTTTAAAGTTGATCTGTTAAGACTTGCTTTCAGTCGGAAATAAACAAATACAGCGACAATTACAAAGATACCCGGAGTTTTTCAGAATTTATTCAGGACGCCCACGACCTCCGTCGGAAGAAGTGGGTGTCCTGAATTTTGCTTCAACGACGGCCATCCATCGAGCCGGCATCCTGAGTTTTTGCTTGAGTTATCCTACTGAATTTTTCCACTTCCAGGTTTCGGGAGCACTTTATCCTTACATTCTTACCGGGCTAAAGATTTAATTAAAAAGTGCCAATTTGATTCAATACTCGTTTTGTTAGGTTAAGATTCCGTTGGAGGCAGAGCAGATATAACGTTTCAGGGACGGCTTTTTAAAAAGGATTTTATGATGGCTTTCAATGAATTGCTTCGTATCGGTGGTTTATCGTTATTGATGGCGTTATACAGCGCACCCGGAATGTCACAGCAATTAGCGATTCCGGTGGAGGCGGGCTACATCTCCGAAAAGAGGTTACAACTCAGCAATACCGATTTCGAACAATTGCAACATGCACACCTTAACGATTGGGTTGAATTAGACCTGGTTGCAAGCACCGGGGCGCAAGGCCCACTCCGGTTTCAGAGGATTAATCTATACGCTGCAGATACACAGATCATTGTGTCCGATGGTGTCAATAAAAGTCGATTGGAAAGAAGCGGGCGTCGTTTTTTTGTTGCAATTGATACAAACAGGAGCGCTGGTTTTTCGCTTGACCCAATCACCGGTGAACTGATCGGCGA
>JARFQM010000406.1 GCA_029287755.1 Desulfofustis sp.
TATCTGCCCGGACCTGACGATATCTATGTTTCTCCTTCCCAGATCAGGAGACTCAATCTGCGGACCGGAGATGTCATCGACGGACTGGTTCGTGCCCCCAAAGAGAGCGAGCGCTATTTCGCCCTGCTCAAGGTCGAAAGCGTCAATTTTGATCCCCCCGAGGCGGCCAAGCAGAAAACGCTGTTCGGCAATCTCACACCTCTGCACCCGGACGAAAAGTTTAATCTGGAATGGCAACCTGACAATTTTTCCATGCGGATAATGGACATGTTCGCACCCATCGGCAAAGGGCAGCGCGGCCTGCTGGTGTCCCCGCCCCGCACTGGAAAAACGGTGCTGATGCAGAAAATCGCCAACTCGATTGTCCGCAATCACAAAGAAGTGTATCTCATCGTGCTGCTGATTGACGAAAGGCCCGAAGAGGTAACTGAAATGCAGCGCACCGTCAAAGCAGCCGAGGTGGTCAGTTCAACTTTTGACGAGCCGCCGCAGCGGCATATCCAGGTGGCCGAAATGGTCATTGAGAAGGCCAAACGCCTGGTCGAACATAAAAAAGACGTGGTCATACTTCTCGACAGCATCACCAGGCTGGCCAGGGCATATAACACGGTAACCCCGGCCAGTGGCAAAATACTCTCCGGGGGCGTGGAGGCAAACGCCCTGCATCGGCCCAAGCGCTTTTTTGGAGCGGCCAGAAACATCGAGGAGGGGGGCAGCCTTTCCATCCTGGCCACCGCCCTGATCGAAACCGGTTCCAAGATGGATGAAGTAATTTTCGAGGAATTCAAGGGTACCGGCAACATGGAGCTTATCCTCGATCGCAAGATGGCAGACAAGCGCATTTTCCCCGCCATCGATATCAAGAGATCGGGGACCCGCAAGGAAGATCTGCTGCTCAAGGATGATGTCCTAAACCGAATCTGGATTCTGCGCAAGCTGCTTGCCTCGATGAACCCAGCGGACGGCATGGACTTTCTCGTGGACAAGCTCAAGCAGCAGAAGACCAACCAGGATTTTCTCGATTCCATGAACGGTTAGATGATCCCGCACATGGAGAAGATTTCTCTGTAGCGTTTTTATTTTTCTTGATTTACCTATCCATCATTGATACATTGAATGTCTTTGTTTATTTTAAAAATAGAATAAACTGATTAGCCTTGGTTTGGAGGATCATCAGCACCATGAAAAAAGATATACATCCTGAATACAAGACCATTACCGCGGTATGCGCCTGCGGCAGCACCTTCGAAATAGGTTCGGTGCTTCCCGAGCTGAAGGTGGAAATTTGCTCCGCCTGCCACCCGTTCTTTACCGGTAAGCAGAAACTGATAGACACAGCCGGCCGCATCGAGAAATTCCGCAGACGCTACGCCAAGCATTACGAGTCCAAAGAAGAAGCTTAGCTTTAACAGCCCGATGCCCCGGCGGCATCACCACAGGGTCCGCAGTAATGGTTTCATTACTGTGGACTTTTCTTTTTATTCCCTTTGTCGCGGGTGACTCCCAATGCTTGATAGATTTCTGGATATCGATGACAAGCTTGCCGATCTTGAAGGGCGACTGTCCGACCCTGCGCTTATTAACAATCAGCAAGAATACCAGAAGGTTGTCAAGGAGCATGCCCATCTTTCACGGCTCGCTGAACTGCTCGGTTCCTACCGGGAATTGGAACAGCAGATTGACAGTAATCGTACACTGGCCCAGGATGAGAAAGAAGATCCCGAGCTCAGGGAAATGGCGGAACTTGAAATCGAGGAACTCACCGTCAGCTTGAAAGATCTGGAAAACGAGATTCAGATTTTTCTGCTGCCCAAGGATCCCAACGACGACAAAAACATTTTCCTGGAGATCAGGGCCGGTACCGGGGGTGACGAGGCGGCTCTTTTTGTCGGAGACCTGTTCCGGATGTACAGCCGCTACGCCGAGTCGATGGGCTGGCGGGTGGAGATTATGTCTTCCAGCCCCCTTGGAATTGGCGGTTTCAAGGAAATCATTGCCATGGTCAGCGGTGACAAGGTTTACTCCAAATTGAAATTTGAAAGCGGAGTGCACCGGGTTCAGAGGGTACCTGAAACAGAGGCCCAGGGACGAGTGCATACCTCAGCCGTGACAGTGGCCATTTTGCCTGAAGCTGACGAGGTCGACATCGACGTCGATATGAACGAGTTGAAAATCGATGTCTATCGTTCGTCCGGCCCCGGCGGGCAGAGTGTAAACACAACTGATTCTGCCGTGAGGATCACCCATCTCCCTACCGGCTTGGTGGTCACCTGCCAGGATGAGAAATCCCAACACAAAAATAAAGCCAAGGCCTTGACGGTACTTCGTGCCCGACTGCTCGACAAACTTGAACAGGAACAGCACGATCAGATATCCCAGGACCGCAAAAGCCAGGTGGGCAGCGGCGACCGGAGTGAACGGATCAGAACCTACAATTTTCCCCAGGGCCGCCTCACCGATCACCGCATAAATCTCACCCTGTACAAGCTTGAAGCGATTATGGACGGAAAACTCGATGAAGTCATCGTTCCGCTCACCATGTTCGACCAGGAAGAAAAGCTCAAGCTCATTCACTAGGTCGACTGGACCGCTGATTATGCAGCACAGCCAGGGCGTATGGAAAATCTCCGATCTTCTGAAGCATGCAGCCTCGATGCTCAGTGAAGCCGGGGTAGAAGCACCGCACACCGACGCCGAGCGTCTCCTGGAAGACTGCCTGGAGGTGTCCCGGACAGAACTCTATCTCAGGGTCGAAAATTCAATTGGAGCGGCCCAGGTGCGACGCTGTCTCGCCATGCTGAAAAGAAGGTGCGGGCGGGAACCATTGGCATACATCACCGGAGAATGTGAATTCTGGTCTTACACATTTGGGGTAAATCCAGCGGTTCTGATTCCCCGTCCGGAAACAGAACTACTCATAGAACGGGTTGCTCGAGAAAATAGCGGCCGTTACAGGCCTGGAAAATGTCTTGATCTCTGCTGCGGCAGCGGCGTGATCGCCATT
>JARFQM010000418.1 GCA_029287755.1 Desulfofustis sp.
GAATGGTCTCGTGGGCTCGGAGATGTGTATAAGAGACAGGGTCAGAGCAGTGTCGCCCGGCTCCAGGGAGCGGTACACTTCAAGTGCACGATTGACCAGTCGGGAAAGAATTTTCTCTTCTCCCGGAGACGGCCTGACCAGAAGGTAGGTATCGGGAAAAAGATACCCTTCCAGGCTGGAGAGTTGACCAAGGCCCAATTCGGCTATGAAGCTGGCATTGCCGGCGAGTTCTAGGAATCGTTCTTTGTCTATCCAGTTGTCCGCCGCGAAGATGTCGGCGATTTCTTCCAGCCTCAGCCCTTCGACAACAGTGAGCTGATGCTGAACCGGCTTGGCCGAGACGAGCTGGGTGAGAAGATCCACCGGACTCTGGTTGGCATCGAGTATGAATTCGCCGGCGGGCAATGTGGATGAGACCCCGAGTATTCTGGTCAACAGCAGAAAGCGGAGGTCGGCATCAAGCAGCCCGGCATCTCCGAGCAGCTCACCGATTTGTTCGACCGATGCCCCCCTGGGAATAACCACTGTCCGGCTGGAGACACCGGCTTGGGGGCCTGGGCTCAAGGCATAGTGGGCGAACCAGCCGATAAGGGCTGCAGCGGCCGCCAAAAGAAAAAGGGACGCCCACAGGACGCCCCTCAGCAAGGAATTGTTTTTTCGATCGTCTGCCGACGGTTCCGGACTATCAGGCGGTTGCACGTCGTCGTATTTTGCGGCGCTTCAGTTTCTCAGACTTCTTGAAAGCGAGCCCGATCACTTCATCCATGTCTTTGACCGGATGAAATTTCATTCGCCGCCTGATGTCTTCCGGAATTTCGACAAGTTCCTTCTGGTTCTGCTCGGGGATAATCACGTTGGGTATGCCCACCCTTAGAGCGGCCAGGGCTTTTTCCTTCAAACCGCCGATGGGCAGCACCCTGCCCCTGAGGGTGACCTCGCCGGTCATGGCCAGATCCCTTCTGACCTTCTTTTCCGAGATGGCAGAATAAAGAGCCGTGGCAATGGTGATCCCGGCGGAGGGTCCATCCTTGGGAATGGCTCCGGCCGGCACATGGATGTGAATATCGGTCTGGTCAAAAAAATCCTTCCCCACGCCGAGATCCTTGGATCGGCTGCGGCAGTAAGTGAGCGCCGCCTGGGCCGACTCCTTCATTACCTCGCCAAGTTGTCCGGTAAGGATCAGTTTTCCTTTGCCGGGCATCAAGTTAACTTCAATGTGGAGAATTTCTCCCCCCACCTCGGTCCAGGCCAGCCCGGTGACCAGCCCCGGCTGATCGAGCGTCTCGATTTCTGATTCCGGAATAATCTTCGGCGGCCCCAGATACTTGTCGAGATTTCTGGTCGACACCGAATAGGGTCCTTTGCCGCCCTCGGCTATTTTTCTGGCCAACTTTCGGCAGATCTTGGAAATCTCCCGCTCCAGATTACGGAGCCCGGCTTCCTGGGTATAGTGGGTGATGATGCGGGTGATGGTGGCGTCGGTTATCTTCAACTGGCGTTTTTTGATACCGTTTTCGCTGATCTGCCGGGGCAGCAGATAGCGGTTGGCGATAACCAGCTTCTCTTCGAGAGTGTACCCTGACAGCCTGATCACTTCCATGCGGTCAAGCAGCGGACCGGGGATGGTATCGGCCATGTTGGCGGTGGTGATAAACATCACCCTGGACAAGTCCAGGGGCAGATTCAGGTAATGATCGGAGAACTCAAAGTTCTGCTCGGGATCGAGCACCTCGAGCAACGCCGATGACGGGTCGCCGCGGTAATCGGCGCCAACTTTGTCGATCTCGTCCATCATGAAAACGGGGTTGTTCGAGTTCACCGTTTTGAGACCCTGCACGATCCTACCCGGCATCGCACCGATATAGGTGCGCCGGTGGCCACGGATCTCGGCCTCGTCCTTCATGCCCCCGAGCGAAATGCGGTGGAATTTCCTGCCCATGGCCCGGGCGATGGACTGACCCAGGGAAGTTTTACCAACCCCCGGAGGCCCCACGAAACAGAGAATCGGACCTTTGGTCGAGCGGTTCAGCTTGCGGACGGCAAGAAACTCCAGAATGCGCTCTTTGACCCGATCGAGCCCGTAATGATCCTCGTCCAGCACCTCTTTTGCCCGAATCAGATCGAGAAGATCCCTGGTGCTCTTTTTCCACGGTACGTCGAGGATCCAGTCGATGTAGGTGCGAATGATGGTGGCCTCCGACGAGTCGGGGTGCATCATTTCCATACGGCGCAGCTGTTTGCGAGCCTCCTTGCGGATCGGCTTGGGCATTTTGGTCTTCTTCAGCTTCTCTTCGAGTTCGTCGATCTCCTGACTGCGCTCGTCGCTGTCCCCAAGTTCCTTCTGCAGCGCATGGAGCTGCTCACGAAGGATATATTCGCGCTGGGACTTGCTCATCTCCTCCTTCGCTTCATTCTGGATCTTGGCCTGTACCGTGGATACTTCCAGTTCCTTGCTGAGCAGGGTATTTACCAGCCTCAGGCGTTTTATCGGATTGATTTCCTCCAGTATGGCCTGGGACTCGGGAATTTTCAGACGCAGATTGGAACCGATCAGATCCGCCAGGCGGCCGGGATCTTCTATGTTGTTGATGATCATCATCAGGTCGGCGGAGAGAATGCCGCGCAGCGACATGATCTTTTCGGTCTGCTCCCGGACCGTTCGCATCAGGGCTTCGACCTCGACGTCGATTTCACCCGTTTCTTCGTCCTCGACAACCTCGACCTGCACCTGATAACTGGGATCGGTGCGCAGGTATTCGCTCACTCTGGCTTTGGACATGGCCTGAACGAGCACCTTGAGTCGCCCGTCGGGCAGCTTCAAAGTCCTCATGATCATGCAGACCATGCCCACCGAATAGAGATCATCCGGGCTGGGGTCGTCCTTGGTAGCGTCCCGCTGGGTGACCAGCATCAACAGCTTGTCGGTATTCAAGGCCTCGTTGACCGCCTCGACAGAACCGGGCCGGCCGACGAACAGGGGAATAATCATGTAGTTAAAGATGACCACATCCCTGACTGCCATCATCGGCAGCATATCGGGGATTTCTATATCATCGGTCCTGGACAGATCATCCATACCTATGCTGAGCGAATCGTTAAACTCCACACGTACCTCCAGTGCTGCCGGGGATGATCATCGTCATCGGGCCGGCCTATTGAACCTTTAAAAAATGCTTAGCCGGCACTCGTATTTATCAATAAATACCGGTTTAAACGCACCCTTGAAA
>JARFQM010000008.1 GCA_029287755.1 Desulfofustis sp.
TTCTTCGTTCGCAGAGTTCCTGGTTCACTTTGTGCCCCTTATATGAATATTTGCTCATATATTAAAACGATTTGTCCTTTATTGCAACAAAGGAGATGCATTTTCCCCGCCCATTGACGATAATAGCAAGGACCTCAAACCAGATATTCAGCTCCTCTCCACGCCTATGCCCGGAAACCTCTATATTGTCGCAACCCCGATCGGCAACCTGGAAGATATTACCCACAGGGCCGTCCGCATCCTCGGTGAGGTAGATCTCATTGCCGCCGAAGATACGCGCCATACCAGGAAGCTTCTGACCCATTTCAACATTCGCACTCCGCTGGTGAGCTACTACCGCGAGAAAGAGGCCAGCCGTGCCGAGGAGCTGATCGAGCGATTGCTGGAAGGAGTCGACATTGCCCTGGTCAGCGATGCCGGAACACCGGGTATCTCCGACCCGGGGGCGATCCTGGTCAAGGGAGCCCGCCAGGCCGGAATTCCACTTATCCCCATCCCCGGAGCATCGGCGTTGACCGCGGCCCTGAGCTGCGCCGGTATCGAATCCGGATCGTTTCTATTTGCCGGCTTTGCCCCGCCAAAATCTGCCCAGAGAAAGAAGCTGCTGGAGTCGCTCTCAGGCTCGGTCCATCCTCTGGTCTTCTACGAGTCCCCTCACCGTGTGGGGCAGTTTGTCAGAGACGCCTATGGCGTTCTTGGCGACCGTACCGTTTTGTGGGCCCGGGAAATAAGCAAAAAATATGAGGAGATTGAAGAAACCTCGCTGGAGCTCCTGGCCTCAAGAATCGGCTCCGAGAAAATAAGAGGTGAACTGGTGGTGATCATTCATCCCGGTGACGAGGAAAAACCAGAGGCTGAAGCGCTCGAAGATATTCTTGTCTGGTATCGCGACAACTCTCGCCTGTCGCTCAAAGACGTCTGCAGGAAAGTGGCCGCCGATATGGGTATCGGACGCTCAGACATCTACAGGCAGGCCTTGAAAATCTGGAACAAACAACAGTGAAGAGCCCCATGAGAACCTGTGTGACCCCCGATGGAGTATTCCAATTTGGCATCCACAAACCCGCTTTTAGTGCTCGCAATCTGCGCAGCCGAACCAGGCTCGAGAATCTGGGCAGTGATCGGCAGGGAAGGCCGGTTGTCAACGAGGCAAACTTTCCGTCCGGCGACGTGGAAGTCGAACATGCGGACTGGATCTATGAAATAGCCAATCCGCTGCCCTTTCGCGGAACCACTTATATCAGTAAAAGCTGGGCCGACACCAGCGCCGACAATTATGCTTCAATCAGGTTACCTGAAACATCCGAAGTATCACTGCACCGCTGTTTAGAAGAAGAGGGCATCGATCCCGGCTTGTTTGACAGCCTGCCCCGGCCGCTGCTGCTTGGTCTGGCTGTGACCTCGACAGATGCAGCTGATCTGGTCCGCCTGGCTCAAAAAAGCTGCCGCTTTGAATTCGACAGCCAGGGTCGACCACAGGGCCTCCGCTACCCTGATGGACCAGGCGGTAAGCCAGAGATCAAAGATTTTGAGCTGTTCGAGGCCGTCGCCAACAATCACTGCCTTCCCGACGACTATAAAATAGTTATGGTGATTCGTCCGGGAGCCCAGGGCAGCAGTCAAATCGTCGGTGATTATCAACACCCTGAAGCCACCCATGTATACGAGTATCTGCGCACCAATTCATACATCGGCGGCGGACATTATGCGGCGAACATGGCTGACGATGCGATTAGATATGGGATAGACCTGCTGTCCGAGACTGACATCGTCGGCCTGAGACATCTCTATTATCAGAGGAGCTATGTTCGTCTCGCTGATTTCCTGGCCCTTGCCTTGCCGGGTAAAGCCCTGTCAGAGACCGAGCTTGAGAATGTCCGAACACAGATCATCGGCCATCGGGATTTTCCCCGTACCGATATGGCGGCGACCTTGTGGGGATGGAATTTCGGTTTCGATTTCAGTTCCTCGGGATATCGACTGCATGCGTCCCATCAGCAGATTCATCAGCAGTACGCCATGATCCCAGATCAGATCGAGGGATGTAAAGGCAGTTCTCCTGACAGAACCAGCGATTACCGGCCCTTTTCTTCCGGCGACATGGTTGAGGAGGTCATAGCTGCCTACCGAACCACCTATCAAAGCAGTTTTTTCCGCGACTATCTCAAGGCTCTTACCACCAACACCCGCATGGACGGGCGCAGCGACCTCGACAGCGAGCTGATCGTCTGGGAGGACGACCAGGTTGTGCTCTTCGTGCCCAAAGCCCAGACCTCCCAGTGGGAACTGCAGCTAATTGCCAAGCCTGATCGGTATGGCAGCTTTCCCGGCAATATCATAGAAGCCCCTGCGCAGATGAGACGCGCGCTTGATCTCGGCATTCTCAAGGCCCAAAAAGCCCTGGCCGGCCGCGGGGCTGCAATGGTGACCACCATCGAATATTCGAAACGATTTTCTTCACCCCTCTCCGACCAGCCGCTGATCTACTGCTTCCTGCCCAAACTGCCGCAGTCCATGGGCGCTTTCAGCGAAGCCCAGTTGCGCTTCATCAACGGCCACTACCCTGAAGATTTCGCTGCGGTCTGTCGGCAAAGCCTGAACGATCAGGCCTTCTGAACCTGTGGCAGGGGGGACAGAGCCCATTTTCCTTGTTGAGACAGAGCTCCTCTTGGTGTAGTGTGCAGAGCTTACCGACAGCAATAATATCATCCGTCATCTGGAGTTTAGAATGAGTACCAAGAAGTATTTCGGCAACTGGGGTGGAAGCTTTATTCCCGAAGCATTACATGAGACATTCAGGCAGTTGGACATCGCCTATAGGCAGATCAGAAACGATCCCGCCTTCTGGGAAGAATACATGTCGCTGATGTCGACCTATTCCTGCCGCCCGACTCCCCTTACCCACGCCGAAAACCTTTCCAATCACTTCGGCGGCGCCCAGATCTATATCAAGCGCGAGGATCTCAACCACACCGGCGCCCACAAGGCCAACAACGTCATGGGCCAGGGGCTGCTGGTCAAGCGCATGGGCAAAACCAGGGTGATCGCCGAAACCGGCGCCGGTCAGCACGGAATAGCAACCGCTACCATGGCGGCAAAATTCGGCTTTGAGTGCACCGTCTACATGGGCGAGGAAGATGTCCTGCGGCAACGCCCCAATGTCTTCTGGATGGAGAAGATGGGCACCACCGTGGTGCCGGTAAAGGATGGCTCGAAAACGCTCAAGGATGCGATCAACGAAGCGTTTCGGGACTGGGTCACCAATATGGATACCACCCACTACGTATTCGGCACCGCCTGCGGTCCAGCACCGTTTCCCGAAATGGTTTCCTGGCTGCAGTCGATAATCGGACAGGAAGCGGCCGAACAGATCGTCCGGCAGCATGGGAAATTGCCCACACGCATCTATGCCTGCGTTGGGGGCGGCTCAAACTCGCTGGGAATTTTTCAGAGATTTCTCGATGAAGAGCAGACCGAACTGGTGGGCGTGGAAGCTGGGGGCCACGGCCTCGACAGCGGCCAGCATGCCGCCCGGCTGTGCGGCAATGACGCCTCCGCCGGGGTTGCCCAGGGATACAAAACCATGTTCCTGCAAAACGACGACGGCCAGATGCTCGATACCCATTCCGTATCGGCCGGACTCGATTATATCGGGGTCTCCCCCATTCTCGCCGATCTCTGGGAGAAGAAAGCGGTCCGCTTTGAGGCCGCCACCGATGACGAAGTCATCGAGGCGCTGGACTTGACCATGAGAATGGAGGGCATAATTCCGGCGCTTGAATCGGCCCATGCGTTCGTGCAGGCCTTCAAGGAAGTACCTGAAATGGCAAAAGATGAGGCGATCATCATCAACATGTCGGGGCGCGGCGATAAGGATATTTTCACCATCGCCCACGCCTACGGTGATCCTTCCTGGAAGGAGTTCATCATTGACCGCGCGGAACAGTACAGAAAATAGCCACTCGAGATTGTTACTACGGTGTACCCATGAAACTGGAAAAAATTATCCGGCAACGAAAGGCTGACAAGGATATCCTGCTGATGACCCACATCGTGCTGGGCTACCCGTCTTTTGAGATAAACCGGGAGGTGATCAAGCAGATGGTGGACAACGGCGTGGACTGCATCGAGATGCAGATCCCTTTCTCCGAGCCGATGGCCGACGGTCCGGTGATCCTGAAAGCCAACCAGGACAGCCTGACCCGCGGCACCTCCATCAAGGATTGTCTGAATTTCGGGGCCGAAATGTGTTCGACCCACGAGATCCCGTTTCTCTATATGACTTATTACAACATTATTTATAAATACGGTGAAGAGCGTTTTCTTGACCAGGCTGCAGAAGCCGGTATCCAGGGGCTGATTCTTCCGGATCTGCCTCCCGAGGAAGGGGCTGATCTGTGCAAATCCGCAAAGCAGCGGGATATTGCGCCGATAATGATCTATTCGCCCACCAGCACGGTTGAGCGCATGCAGGAACTGTCCGGCCATGGGGCAGGGTTTATCTATTGTACGGCGCGAAAAGGCGTTACCGGCAGTCACAGCGATCTTGACACCGAGTTCAAAAATTATCTCAGCCGCTGCCGCCAGGCAACCTCGCTGCCCCTGGCAGTTGGCTTCGGCATCCAGAACCGTAGCGACATCGAAGCACTCATAGGCGCAGCCGATATGGGAGTGGTTGGCTCGCAAACCATAAAGCTGGTTGACGAGCAGGGCAGCGCGGCAGTCGGACCGTTTATTAGCCGGCTGCGAGGCACTAGCTGAGCTCGGCTGTACCGCACTTCACCATGGACTTCAGCCAGAACGACATCGACTGGATGGCAAGGGCTCTGGAACAGGCGGAACTGGCCGGCGCCCAGGGTGAGGTGCCAGTGGGCGCAGTCCTGGTCAAAAACGGCACCCTGCTCGGCCGGGGCGGGAACAGCCCCATCTCGACACAGGACCCGACCGCCCATGCCGAGATCAAAACAATTCGCCAGGCTGCTGAGAGATTAGCGAATTACCGAGTGGGCGGGACCCTTTATGTGACCCTGGAACCCTGCCTGATGTGCATGGGGGCAATTATCCACAGTCGAATCGAGCGGCTGGTATTCGGGGCACGCGACCTGAAAACCGGTGCCGCCGTGTCGGTTTATCAAATTGGCTCTGACAGACGGCTGAACCACAGCCTCAAGGTCGAGGGGGGGCTGCTTGAGGAGCGGTGCGGACTTGTCCTCAAAGAGTTCTTCAGAGAGCGCCGGCACGACCCATGATTTTTGTTGACTGGTATGCTTTTTGACCTGACAAAGTGTTTTTTGATTGATAAATTGCACCCGAACGTTTAAGTAGTACCACTCATCGCATCCCAGCCCGACGGAGAGGTGACCGAGTGGCTTAAGGTGCACGCCTGGAACGCGTGTGTACGCAAGTACCGTGAGTTCGAATCTCACCCTCTCCGCCATCTTTTATCCCCGGCAGTCAGGATTGCGCTGCTAAGCCGCCCTGCAGTAAAGGATCTCTCGCTCCAGTGCCACCCAGGCCGTGTGAACAGTCAAAGCGTCGCTCGCTTTTTTGGGATTAAAGATTTCCACTTTGATTTATTTATCGGTGGTGATCAGTTATTCTGTGCTGCGTATGCCACGGGTGAATGCCCCCCCGGTATTAAGAGTCGCAGGGAATGGCTGTCTGCGTAACGGCGCCCGGGCAACTCCCGCCAATCTCGATGCTATTACGATAGGAGGAATCCATGTCACGTGGCCCGACATCCTGGCTTCTGTTACTCATCAGCACCGCCCTCCCCGGCTTTTCCAGTCCGGCCCAGGCTGCCGAAAACCAGGCAGACAAAGAGCTTGACACCATGGTAGTCGATTGGCTGCGTCCGCTGTTCGAGACTGTGTCGGCAAATCCCTGGATCCAAAGCGGCATCGTCATCGTCATCACCTTTACCTGCGCTTCGCTCCTCACCTGGTTGATCTTTAGAATTATTTCAGCAATTACCAGACGGACTCACTTTGTGTTCGACGACCAGATAGCCCTGATCCTGCGCCCGCCAATCTATTTTTCGCTTGTGGTTATTGGTCTGACCGCAGGAATCAACCTGATGCCGCTTGAGGCCTGGAAACTTTATCTGATCAGAGGTATGCGAACCATCGGGATAGTTATCTGGGTTATCTTTTGCATCAGGTTGGCCTCTCTTCTTCTGAAGCGAGTGGCCGGGCTTTCCAATAAGTTTACCTTTATCCAGCATCGTACCGTCACCCTGTTCGACAACCTTGCCAAAATCGCTATCTTCGGGGCCGGGGTCTACGCCTTTTTCGTGGTTTGGAATATAGACATGACCGCCTGGCTGGCCTCGGCGGGCATCGCCGGCATCGCCATCGGTTTTGCCGCCAAGGATACTTTGTCCAACCTCTTCTCCGGAGTCTTCATTATCGCCGATGCCCCTTACAAGGTCGGAGATTACATTGAACTGGAAAGAGGCGGACGAGGCAAGGTGGTCAACATCGGCCTGCGCAGTACGCGCATTCTTACACGCGACGATATCGAGGTCACCATCCCGAATTCCATTATCGGCAATTCGACGATCATCAATCAATCCGGCGGCCCCCATGAAAAAATGAGGATCCGCCTGAAGATCGGGGTGGCCTATGGTTCCGATGTCGATAAGGTGAAAGAAATTCTGGTCGAAGCGGCAAAGGCCAACCCTCTGGTCTGCTCCTCGCCGGAGCCGCGTATCCGGTTCCGGCAATTCGGCGCCTCCAGCCTCGATTTCGAGGTGCTTTTCTGGGTGGAAAATCCAGAATTAAAGGGAATGGTCCTTGACGCGATGAATACCGCCGTCTACAACCGTTTAAGAGACGAGCACATAGAGATTCCCTACGCCAAACAGGATTTATACATCAAGGGACTGCCTGATGCACTTTCAGCAAATATCTCAGCCGAATCGGAAAAACCTGGTGCACCTGGTTAGCGCCATGCGCCTTCTGTTTTCAAATAGCGGCGTTTGCATTGGCCGACGGCGCCGCGTGCTGACTGGCGCTAAAGCCATAATGACACCGGCTTGAAGAAGATGAAATTATCACCGGGGAAACTCTGTCTGTGGTTCACTTTTCTCAATGAAATTGAAGATGGAAAACTACTTACAGAATACCGGGCGCTGCTGCCCGCCGACGAAGTGGAGCGTCTCGAAAGATATCGCTTTGACACCCACAAAAAGCGCTACCTGGCGGGACGAGCGCTGCTCCGGACAAGTCTGTCACACTATACGGGAATGAATCCTGCATCGATCCGACTCGCAAGAGAAGGCCACGGGCGCCCCTATCTGCCTCAAACAGGTACACATCCCTCTCCGCAGTTCAGCCTTTCCTATACCGAAGGCCTGGTTGCTGTCGCCTTGGTTGCAGAGGGC
>JARFQM010000168.1 GCA_029287755.1 Desulfofustis sp.
CACTCATTCAGGGTGAGCTGCTGTGTCTCTGCTTGACTGGTGCGGGCAGGTAAAAGACAGAGCACACAGATAGTCAAAAGAAGCCTGACGTGAAAATTGCGCATTTCCGGTTCCTCTCTTCTTGAAGCGTTGCTGTTACGAATCAGATTGTCAATTGTGCATAGGAAAATAATTCATTTCGATTACTATTTATACAACAATAACCCCAATAACAGCTTGTTTTTATCTCCATAACGAGTATTGACTTTGAGATTGCCGAGTCCTCCCGGCTATAAAGAGAGATGTGATCATTGACCAGAAAAGGACATTGCCATGCTTAGACTGTTCACCCTTGTATGCGTCGCTGCGAGTCTTTTCCTTTCTTCCTGCAGCGAAGAAAAAAAAGATGAAGCTGAAGCCGAGAAAAAAACTCCCCCGCCCTTGGCGGTGGAGGTGATTTCCGTCAATAACGAATCGGTACCGCTGTGGATCAGCTTCACGGGGCGCACCGAAGCGACCAAGCGGGTCGAAGTGCGGGCGAGGGTGTCGGGCAGGCTCGATCAGGTACTCTTCACCGAGGGCGATTATGTGAACGAGGGAGACACCCTTTTCGTGCTTGAAAAAGACACCTATGAAGCGGCGCTGGCCCAAGCTCAAGCACAACTGCAGAAGAATCAGGCCAGCCTTAAACTGGCCCGTGCCGATGTCGAGCGCTACCGGCCGCTGGTGGCCGAAGACCTGGCCCCCCGCGCAACTCTGGAGCAATACGAGGCCCGAGACGCGGAGCTGATTGCCGCAATCAAAGCCGACGAGGCGGCTATCAAGGAGGCGGAACTCAACCTGAGCTACACCGATGTGAGCGCGCCGATCTCGGGCAGAGTCAGCCGAAAGCTCGTCGATACAGGCAATATTGTCGGCTACGGTGAACAGACCGTGTTGACCACGATTGTCTCCGACAACCCGATGTACGCCTATTTCAATCCCACCGAATTCCAGTTTCAGGCCATGAGGACTCACAAGTCCCAGGATCAAATGCCAGCCATAGTAAATGTTTCAGAGGACAAACAGGGGCTGGTTCAGCGGGAACCTTTGAAGGGAGAAGTCGATTTTTCCGACAACCGGGTCGACAATACCACCGGGACCATCTCCATGCGGGCACAAGTTGCCAACGACGATCATTCGCTGCTCGAAGGTACCTTTGTCTACGTCGAGGTGATGATCACCGACCAGGCTTCATTCTTGCTGATACCCCCCGGCGTGGTCCAGGAGGATCAGCAGGGCAGCTACGTCTACGTGGTGGATGAGAACAACACCGCCAAGCGGGTCAATATCAAAACCGGCTACGAGAGCAGATACTACATGATCGTCACCGAAGGGCTGGAAGGGGGAGAGAAGATTATCATCTCAGGTTTCGCCAAGCTGCGCCCGGGGGTTTCCCTCGATCCCAAGGACGTGTCTGACAGCAAAGGTATCAAGGCCACGCTCCAAAAACAGGGCATGATGGATACAGAGGCCTAGCATGTTCTCGATATTCTTCATTAAAAGACCCATCTTCGCGATGGTCATCTCGCTGCTCATCGTGCTGGCGGGCAGTGTGTCCATCTTTGTTTTGCCCATCCAGGAATACCCGGATGTGGCGCCGCCGACGGTGCTGGTTTCGGCCAGCTATGTGGGCGCCAATGCCTTCAGCGTGGAGGAGTCGGTAACCCGACCGCTGGAGGATCGCATCAACGGCGTCCAGGGTATGATCTACATGACCAGCTCCAGCACCAGTGCCGGCACCGCCAGCATCAGTGTTTTTTTCAGGCCGGGCTACAGCCTCGACATCGCCGCGGTGGACGTCCAGAACAAGGTTTCCATGGCGACCCCGCAGCTGCCCAGTGAAGTGCGCCAGCAGGGGGTGATTGTCGACAAGCAGTCACCCTCCATCGTCTGCTTCATAGCCCTCACCGGGGATGAACAGTATGACGAAGGCTTTCTGAGCAACTACGTGACCATCAACATCCTCGATGAGCTGCGCAGAATTCCCGGGGTCGGCAAGGCGGAAAACCTCGGTGAGAAAAAATACTCGATGCGCATCTGGCTCGATCCCGACCGGATAAAGTCGATGGGCATGAGCCCCAACGACATTATCAATGCGGTGCAGTCCCAGAACCGGCAGGCGGCGCTCGGCCGCCTCGGGGCGCCGCCCACCTACGACGACCAGCAGATTCAGTTCACCCTGACCACTCGGGGGCAACTCCAGGATGTGAGAGAGTTCGAAAACATCGTCATCAGCCGCCGAGATGACGGCACTCTGGTCTACCTGCGCGACGTGGCGACCATCGAGCTCGGCGCCGAGAAGTACGACTGGAACGCCCGGGTGAACCAGAAGCCGGCGGCTTCCATCGCCATCTACCAGCTGCCCGGCGCCAACGCGCTGGATATTAAGAAAAAGGCAGTTGAAAAAATGGAGGAATTGAGCCGTCGTTTTCCGGAGGGACTTGAATACTCCATTCCCTACGATACGACCCTGTTCGTCGATGTGGCCATCAAGAACGTTGTCCAAAACCTGGTCATCGCGGTGGCTCTGGTTATCCTGATTGTCTTTATCTTTCTGGGATCGTGGCGGCCGACCATCATCGCTTCGGTGGCCATACCGGTTGCCCTGATAGGCACCTTCGGCATCATGCTGGCGGCAGGGTTCTCGATCAACTTCCTGACCCTGTTTGGCCTTATCCTTGCCATTGGTATCGTGGTGGACGACGTAATTCTGGTGGTGGAAAACGTCGAGAACATCATGAATAAGGAGAAGGATCTGACCATACCGCAAGTGGTGAAAAAAGCGATGCTGCAGCTCATCGGTCCTATCATCGCCACAACACTGGTGCTGGTGGCGGTATTCGTCCCGGTCTCGATGATGCCCGGGCTGACCGGCAGCATCTACCGGCAATTCGCCCTGACCATCTCCTTTGCGGTAATGATTTCATCGTTGAACGCGATGACGCTGTCGCCCGCCCTGTCGGCGATCGTCATCAGGCGATTTGAAGAAGGTAAGGGAAAATTCATCCTCTTTCGCAAGTTTGATCAATTCTTCGACTGGCTCACCAGGGGGTATACGGCCCTGGTCAGTTTGCTGATCAAGCTCAGGTACCTGGTGGTGGTTGTCTTCATCGGCCTGCTGTGCGCCACCTGGTGGATGTTCAAGATCACCCCGACGGGCTTTGTGCCCGAAGAGGACAAAGGCGCCTTCATGGTCATGTTCAATCTCAAGCCGGGCACCGCGCTGAGCCAGACCAGTGCGGTGCGGGCCGAGGTCGAAGAGATTATCAAAGGAATTGACGGAGTCAAGGATTTGGTTCTGATCGACGGCTATAATCTGCTCAGCTCCACGCTTGATTCCAGTGCCGGGGCGGGCTTTGTCTCCCTGACCCACTGGAGCGAGCGGACCGCTCCGGGGATGGATTCCGACTCGATCATCAAAAAGGTTAATGCCCAGAGTGCATCCATCTCCAACGCCAACGTGGTCGCCTTCAACCTGCCGGGCATTCCCGGTATCGGCACGGTGGGAGGCTTCGATTTTCGTCTGCAGGATTATCTGTCGGGAGATCTAAATTCTTTCGTCATTTATGACGGCCAGTTGATCGCCGAGGCCAACCAGGACCCGCGCATCGGCCTGGCCTACACGACCTATGCCACGAACTACCCGTTCGTGAGCATCGATATCGATCGGCTGAAGAC
>JARFQM010000190.1 GCA_029287755.1 Desulfofustis sp.
AAGACAACAAAGTAACCTCGCGTGTCCGTCTCCAGGCTCGTGGAGAGGCTCCCGGTGGCGCCTACGTGGTTGGCCGTATTGGCATCGGCGACGGTACCTGGGACGGCGGCAACAGCGGTACCAACAATGTTGTCGTCAAAGACAAGGCTTATATCGGTGTACCGATGGGCATGACGTTGCTGGAAGCTGGTCGTACGCCTACTCAAGGCCTGGAATCAACCGCCTTCTTCGAGCATGACATCACCAGAGACGGTGCGAGATTATTTCTCATGCCCAATGATATGTTCAAACTCGAGCTGGCCTACTACATCAGCTACGAAGCAGCCGTCAACGGCGACCTGGAAAATGATAACGACATAAGCCAGTACGGAGCATGGTTCGATGCCAAGTTTGCCGGCGACTGGGGAACCAGGCTCGGTTTCCTTTACAATGACGACCAGGTTTCGGAAGGTACCGACGAAGGTGACGGTGCCTATGGTGGTATCGAATTCATGGGTCCCGCCGGCCCGATTGCCGTTTCAGGCGCCGTGGCGTTTGACGACAGGGGTGAAGACACCGGCTGGGGTGCTTTTCTCAGTGGCGGCATGGCTTTCGGCGCTACCTCGGTGGCACTGGAAGGTGGTTTCACTCAGGATGGTTTTGTAACTGACGGCGACTACGGCTTTATCATGCTCGGCGGTGGCCAGTCAATGAGCCCCAGCAGCCTGATTCTTGGTACGCAGGGCGACACCTGGTGGATCGGTGTACCGGTATCCTTTGCCGTATCCGAAATGCTGACCCTTCAGGGTAACCTGGTGTATGCTGACTTCGATGAGAACGGCGACGGCTTCGAGATTTCCGGCTCCGCCATTTACGCGATCTCAGACGGATGCAGCGTAGATCTCGATGTCGGTTACTTTGCCTGGAGCGCTCCTGACGGGGTACAGAACGAGGAGGATCCGTTCGGTGCCGGTCTCACCTTTAACGTAAGCTTCTAATTGTAGATCTGTTACTTAGAACTGCGTGACAACAACAAAAGGCCGACCCCCTCGGGGGTCGGCCTTTTTCTTTCTGCGCCCGGCAGGCGACATTGCAGCCTAGAGGTGTGATTGCTCTATCAATTTCCTCAACTCCTGTTTTAATGATGGCGCCAGCTTGTCGAGAATATGGTGGGTAAATATCTCATACGGCTGATACCCCTCTGTGGTCGCCACCGTCTCCCCCGAGGAAATCACAAACACATTAACTTTTTGACCGCTCTTCTGCCTTGCCGCCGTCTGCAATTCCTGAACTTTCTCTATGGGAAAGAAATGGGGCCCTGCAACATCCAGGTAAAAATAGAACTCTTCATCGATCATTGTATAATCGGTTCCCGTGAAAGAATAATCAGCCTGCTGTGCAAACCAGTTGTCCAGAGCCTCTGCAATTTTCTCAATATCCGCCTGCTGATCTTCGGTTAACTCAATAAAACCGGTCAGTTCCCCTCGGTGCCGCCCTTTGCGATTTAACAACTCATATTTTTGAAATCTTACTATCAACTCAAGGTTGGGTTCCTCCAGTTTTTCACGCAGCACAGATTCAACCTCTTTAACCGCTTCAGCAGACGGGTAGATAAGGCCTGTGATCGTCGCAAGCAAAATATCTCTTTTATCTTTCTCCAGCAGCTGAGTTTGCAGCAGCGTAATGCCAGGACGTTCTGCAATAAAATTTCTAATGATGGTATCGGCCTGTTTTGATTTTATGACCCGCGGATGCACATCTTTATTGATGAAATTTCCATCCAGATTCATGGCATTCACCTGGTTCAGCGCATCCAGCGCTCCCACTGTTCGGGCAACATTGCTCTGGACAATCAGCTCAACCGGCTGTTGCAGTTGGGCAGCAAGATTGTCCTGGATGCGGCTGACTTGGGTGGGTGAGATAACGCTGGCTGAATCCACATGGGCGAGGACATGGATCTTGTCATCGTCGTGTTGATAGACCATCCTCACAAAATTCTTATTGGGCAATTGTGCTAAACTTGTAATGAGCACCTCAGTAATCGTACTCTTCAGGTGCCGATCAAGACTGATTTTGTAAAGCGTATTACTCAGAACAACCGCGACGATAAAAAAGCCCAACACCGGCAGACTGAATCTTCTGATCACCACCTCCTTGCCCAGATCGTGATATTTCCCCGTCATCCCAAAAAACCAGAAGACAATGGAGGCGACCAGCAGGATGGACAGAAAGTTGCTGAAGAACAGCAGAAATGAACCGACCCCGCCCGCGTAGGCTCCCACGGCAAAACAGAGACCGGTATTGGCCAGCGGAGGAACGATGGCGGTGGCAATGGCGACCCCGGGAAGGGCAGGGCTTATTTTCTCATCCACCAGTGCATACGCTCCCGCAAAGCCGGAGAAAATGGCAACCATCAGATCGAACAGCTGGGGTTGGGTGCGGCTGATCATTTCGGGGGTTGGCTCCAGAGAGGGGTAGACGAGGCCCAGGATGAATCCCATCGCCACGGCTGCTGCCACGCCGGCTATTTCAGCCTGACTGGCCTTGCCCAGCAGGTGCGCATCCCCTCTGATGAGTGCCAACGCCATGCCAAAAATCGGCGTCATCAGGGGAGCCACCAGCATGGCGCCGATGATCACGGCGGTACTGTTCATGGTCAGGCCGAACCCGGCAATCATGGTCGAAACAATCACCAGGATATAAAACCTCAATCCTGGTTCAGAGGCTTCGGAGATCTCCTGAACAACGAACTGTGCTCTTTCGGGAGTAATCCTTGTCACTTGTGGGAGTTTCATACCAACCTCAATGCGGAGAAATAAAGATCACGGATGTAAGAGAACCTGCGGGGCGAAATGGCATATCAGCACAGCGAATTGCCAGCCCCATGGCAAGTTTCGCTGTAATTATAACCTCCCTGGAGCACAGCAGCGCGTTTCCATAGGCGCTTGAGAGCAGCCAACACGCTGCCCAGCAAAAGAAGGCAAGCACTGAGGAAGATTCTGCCAGGGCTGCAGGCTCTCATCCTCCCAACCCATGCCACCACTAGCTGATGTATTTGCTGATATGCCTGACGGTGTCAAGTTGAACAAACCACCCCATTTCCTGTTTTTCAGCAGGCAATTCAACCTTTCATAATCCGGGCGCTGGGTAATCCCGACGGGGCCAATCTGGATCGCATCCAGCTCATTAAAGGGTGGCGTGACGCCGAGGGAGAAACCCAGAAGCGCATCTATGATGCGGCGTTTGTCGATAGTGAACGGCCGGACAAGGTTCCAGAGACGGTTCAAAACCGGGCCCATATCTCGCCGATCTGGTGCCCGCCTCAATAGAGAAGAAAAAAGGGGCAAACCTCGAGAGAACGGCCCTGACTGATCGGCGAGAGCTTTTCCTACTCCAGTGGAATCCTGATTTTCTGGCCCACGTATATTTTATCGGGATCCTTAATCACTTCCCGATTGGCCTCGAAAATCTTCGGGTAGGCCGAAGCCTTGCCATAGTATCTCTGGGCAATTGCCGATAACGTATCGCCCGAGACGATCTCATAATACTCGACCTTGTCCGCCGCTGCGGGCGCGACCACATTGTCGGAGCGTACCTCTTTCACACCCGCCACGTTGCCGGCCATTAGCATGGCCTTCTCCACTGCCTCGGCACTTTCCGCTTCACCGGCCAGGGTTACCACCCCGTCCTTGACATCTACCTGCAAGTTGCTGACACCGGGGTTGTCCTCCTCGATGTAGGCAGTGATCTTATCCGGGGCATCCTCTTCACGATTGAACAATTTCTTACCGATATCTTTGGCAAAACTCAACAGTCCCATAGTAGTATCCTCCGTTTCAATTTCATCTGCGGGGTGCTCTCACACATCGACCCCTAAGGTTTTTTCGATATGCTCAGTTATGCGGGGATTCAGACCTAACTCGGCGGCGAGCTGTTTCAGGTAGGATCGTTCGGCCTGGGTGTCCACTTCGATGGCCAGGAGCGAGGCGGCGTATACCTGGGCCGCCAGATCGATATCGCCGTCGACAGCTGCCGCCACACTTTTAAGATCAACCCTTTTTTGCGCCTCGGTCTGGAAGAACTCTTTTTCTTCTGCAGTCAGGCCGCCTTCCTGCAGCTTGCCGATGATCTTCTCGATTTCTGTCTGGTCGATCTGGCCATCCGCCTTGGCGGCGTTGATCATCGCCTTGACGATCACTTCAGCATCGTTTTCCAGTGCCTGCACTTCCTCTTCATTTCGGGGCTCGAGCAAGGCCCGGGGAGGTTGAGTCCTGGGCTGCCCCGCCTTCTGCAGGGAAGAGAACGCCAGCGAGGCAAGCATGGCCAGACTGCCGCCGCCTATTGCGCCGCGGGTGGCTTTACCGCCTCCGCCGAGCAGGGCTCCGGCCAGGGCCCCGAGACCGCCCAGGGCCGCCTTGTTGTTGGCGAGCTGGCCAAGCACGTCGCCGAGCATCCCGCTGGAATCTGGTGCTGCTGACATCTGGCCGGTCTGTGTTCCACCCATCATCTGGCCCAGACCGCCGAGCAGGTCTTCCAGGCCGCCACGACCACCGAGCGCGTGTTTCATCCGTGTCCCGCCGGACTGCGCCATCCCTTGCTGCATCATCGTTCCAAGTATATCCATAAATCCAGCCATAATTGACCTCCTGTGTAGTATTTAGAAATTCGATCAGAACAAAATGGACGTATCAGGGTTTGTTCCGATCAGAAGCCCCCGCCAGTCCTGAAACCACCGCCGGACCTTCCGGCAGGGACGCGGAAACCACCTCTGCCGCCCCCGAAAC
>JARFQM010000370.1 GCA_029287755.1 Desulfofustis sp.
AGCAGGATTTGCCCGCCTTGGGCGGCCCACCGAACACATTGAGGCCGTGAATGCCTTTGAGGCTCTGGTCCAGGACCTTAAAACCCGATCTCAAGTTGGCATAGCCATCACTTTTCTGGTTCTTAATCTGTTCGAAAAAGCGGTCATGCTCGCGGCGGGGACTGGCAAAGGGTGAAAAGGCCTTGGAATTGCGGGCCATGGCAATGACCGAGGCACGGAACTTGGTGCCCTTGTCGCGGGCCAGCTGCCAGAGGTTATAGTTGCGCGGCAGACCTGCAGGCCAGTTCAGCAATCGCACCTTGTAGCCAATACGGCTGGCCAGCACCCGCGCTCTGAGTTCCGATTCAGCGTTATTGGCAACGATAATGAACAGGGTGCGAATGAACTCGAAACGGCTCGGCTCGATGCCGTCAAAGAGCTGAGTGTCGGCGACGGCAATCCCCGGCAGCCCCATCTGCTTCAAAATAAGCAGATTCTCCTCACCCTCGCAGAGCACCAGCGCCCCGTTTTCACAGCGCTGGATCTCCTGGACGTTGAAAATCTGAAATTGTTCGGTCGTCATCTCCAGGTTGCCATGCCAGAAAAAATCCTCGGTTCGGTCGGGGTTGACGCAGCGCGCCGTATAACAATTGCCGTCTTCCTGGAAATAAGGGTAGACAATGTAGCGGCCGTTATAGCCGATGGACATGACGTCGAGTACCGGCTGCTTGATACCGTTCTGGTCGAAGTGAGCGATGATGGTGTCGGTCAGGTTGTCCTGGAACGACCTGATCTCCTGGTTGATCGACTGCACCGGATAGTCGGTCTGGCGCAGCGCGTACTCCCGGTCAGGATCGAACCCGGGGGTAAGTCCCGGATCAAGCTTGGCCAGGGCCGCAAACCAGAGCGGGAAACCGCCGGGTACACAGCGGTTGAGACAGCGAAAATAGCCGTGGAAGAAACCCTCGGGATTGATTATTATCACCAATTTTGCAGCGCCGTCCAAACCCTTTTCCGGGCAGAACGGGCAGTCACCCACCAGCGTCGTTTTATCCAGACTGCCGTTACTCAGATTTTGCTCATAAAACTCGTGCACAGCCTGTGCGTAATCGCTCATGGGATACTCGCCTTGTGTTATGATGGATGGACCGCACTGTGCGGCAGAATTTCTCTCCATTTACCCATTTTAGCCTGCCTTGAGCTCCTGGATCAACCTTTGTTTATTCCCCCGGGCCCGACTGTGTCTCTGTCCGCGGCGCCACTACCTGGTAGTGAGTCAGCAGCTCGACTACTTCAGCCAGAGGAAGCCCGACCACATTTGAATAGGAACCGCTGACCGACTCGACCAGAACCCCGCCCTGGCCCTGGATGCCGTAGCCGCCCGCCTTGTCCATGGACTCGCCGGTCCCGACGTAAGCCTCGGCCCAGTCACGTCCAAAGGCCTTAAAGCGGACCCGGGAGAGCACCGAGTGAACAACGCTCACCTGATGGTCCCTGCAGCACAGAGCGAACCCAGTTCTGACCTGGTGCTGCTGTCCGGAGAGCAGCAGCAGCATGGCAACCGCCTGGTTGGGAGTCGCCGGCTTGGTCAGCAGCCGGGTGCCATACACCACCACGGTATCGGCCGAAACCACCCAGGCTGAAGGATTGAGTGTACTCACCTCCTCTGCTTTCAGAGCTGCCATTCTCAGGGTATAAGGTTCCTCAGTCTCCCCGGGCAAAGGGCTTTCATCGACCTCCGGAATGACGACCGAAAAATCGATGCCCAGATCAGAGAGCAAGGCTTTTCTTCTCGGCGAACCG
This sequence comes from Desulfofustis sp., assembly GCA_029287755.1. The sequence continues at coordinate 1,783 of JARFQM010000370.1, forward strand.
GAGGCGAGAATGAGTGGTTTTCTGGTCTGGAACATGACTCCCGGTAATTAAAGGGGTAATTGAGGGGACACAATACTTAAGGTGTCCCTAGTGTAGGGACACCTTAAGTATTGTGTCCCCATGCTGCGTCAGAGGGCCGAGGAAAATGACTCGCTTCCTTTTAAAAACGAGTTTGCCCGTGCTATGATGGTTCTTATCTTAATTATTCGATACCGCGGCATCTCAACTTAAGGGTAAATTAACAACTTTGAAATATCTTTTTTCATCCCTCCTGGCGACTCTATCTCCCGAGCCATGCGTCTGATCAAAGTAAGCCTCATAATCGCCTGGTTCCTCCTGCTGGGAATGCTGCTGCACCGTGATTATTTCGTCCGCACCCTGGATATCAGGGAGGTGATGGCCCTGGAGCGCGACCAGAGGGTCGAATACCAGTCCATCTATTTCAAGGAAGAAAAAATCGGCTATGTCGAGCATCATTTTGTCCCGCAGGATGATAACAAGCTGAAGATCACCCAGCAGGCCAGGATGCAGCTGCTGATCTCGGGCCAGAACCATCCCGTCGAACTAGATCTCGAGGCTCTGCTGGGCAGCCGGAGTGATCTGCTCAGTTTCGAGTTCTCTTTCAATTCCCCGTTCTACCGAATGCGGGCCGACGGTACCGTCGACGGTCATACCGTGAGCTTCGAGCTGGACACCGGCAACAGTGTGGTCAACGACCAGGTTGTCCTCGACGGTCCACCGCGGCTCTCCACCTCCAGGCGCGCCTATCTGCTGAGCCAGGATATCGGCGTGGGGGAAAAACTGAAGATTCCCTGGTTCGATCCTTTCTCCCTGACCGGCAAGGAGTCGGTTATCGAGTACCGGGGCAAGGAGAAGGTGCTGATCAGCGACCGGGTATACAACCTGCACCGCTTTACCGAGAATTTCGGCGGCGCCAGGCTGAACTCCTGGCTCGACGACGACGGGCTGGTGATCAAGGAGGAGTCACCCGCCGGCTTCGTCTTCATCAAGGAGCCCGAGTTCAAGGCCAAGGCGATGGTCAATTCCGCTGAAAGCCGATCCGACCTGCTCGCCTCGGTAGCCGTCCAGGTCACCGGGGAGATGTTTGACCTCACCGGCAGAACAGAAGCACGCTACCGGATCAGTGTGCCCGACGACATCGAGTTCGATCTCGATTCCAACCGCCAGACTTTCAACGACAGCGACCAGGTACTCACGCTGGTAAAAGAGGATTTATCTTCCCCAGGCTTAGACTCCGCCGTCTGCAACGCGGCCCAGGAGCAGCTCAGGGCGACACCATACATCCAGGCGGGGGCCCCGGAGATCATCGACCAGAGCCTGGTCGTGACCCAGGACCTCGAAAACGATCTGGCCAAAGTCAAAGCCCTGGCTGATTGGGTGTATACCAACCTTGAAAAGCGTCCAGTCATTGGTATTCCCGATGCGCTGACCACCTTGAAAGCGGGTATTGGCGACTGCAACGAGCACGCCTCATTGTTCGCCGCTCTGAGCCGGGCTGCGGGTATCCCCACCACCATAGCGGTGGGAGTCGTCTACCACAAGCAGGCCTTTTATTACCACGCCTGGAATGAAGTTTGTGTGGGCGGCCAGTGGATCAGCCTCGATACGACCACCAATCAGCTGCCCGCGGACCTGAGCCACCTTAAATTTATTGAAGGCGAACTGCAGGAGCAGATCAAGATCGGCGCCCTGATCAATAACTTGCAGATTGAGCCGCTGGACCCGTGATTGTTTAATGTTATCCGCCCACTCCATGGATATGAACGAGCCCATACTGAGACTTGAAAAACTCACCAAGACTTTTGACCGACTGACCGCCGTCGACACCGTCGACCTGCAGGTGGAACAAGGAGAAATCCTCGGCTTCCTGGGTCCCAATGGGGCGGGTAAAACAACCACCATCAAGATGATAGCCGGACTCCTGCAGCCCAGTTCGGGTGCCATCTCAATCTGCGGGCACGACACGGCACTCTCGCCGATCAGCTGCCGCGAACTGACCGGCTATATCCCCGACCGCCCGTTTCTCTATGAAAAGCTCACCGGCGCCGAGTACCTGAGCTTTATTTCCAGCCTTTATCCGGCAGAGGACGAGCGCACACGTGCCGCGCTGAGCGACAAATATCTGCAGCTCTTTGACCTCGCCGACTGGCGCAACAACCTGATCGAAAGCTACTCCCACGGCATGCGGCAGAAATTGATCATGACGTCGATCTTCATGCTCGAGCAGCCGCTGATCGTCGTCGATGAGCCCATGATCGGACTCGACCCCAAAAGTGCCCGCATCGTTAAGGAACTGTTCAAATCCAAGGCCGAAAGCGGCACCACCATATTTTTATCGACCCACTCCATGGAGATCGCCGAGGAGCTCTGCCACCGGGTCTGCATAATCAGAGACGGCAGAATCATCGCCGAAGGCAGCGTCGACTCGCTGAAGGCACAGGCACACAATGGCGCCGCCAACCTCGAGGATCTCTTTCTGCAGTTGACTGGTGCCTTCGAACTCCAGGAGGTGGTCGCCGCCCTGCGCCAGAACTGACACCATGATGAGGCTCTATCTCCCCTTTTTCAGGACGGCGAAGAACAGGTTTTTCGCCACCCGGGCACAACTCAAAGTAGTGATTCTGGCCATCCTGGGCACCCTCATCTGTGCGGCACTCTACCTGCTTACCTTCAAGAGCGTGAGCTATTTTCACAGCCAGAGCGAACTGGGCATCATCTTGTCCATGAAAATTTTCCAGATGTCCTGGATCACCATTTTTGCCATGCTGATCTTTTCCTCGATGATCACCGGGGTCACCACCCTCTACCTGTCGAACGACAACGAGATTATCGTTGCCGCCCCGGTGACGCTCGAGGAACTCTTCCGGATGCGTATGCTGACCACCTTTCTCAACACGTCCTGGATGATGCTCCTCTTTTCCTTGCCGATTTTCGGGGCCTTCGGGGTGGTCTTCAAGGCCGGCCCCCTGTACTGGCCGCTGCTGGTCGCTGCCATACCGGCCACGGCATTTACCGCCAGCGGGTCTGCCATGCTGTTCGTGATCGTGCTGGTCTATCTGTTTCCCGCCCGGCGCACCAAGGACATCATCGTCTATCTGTCGATCTGCTTTGGGGTATTCCTCTACCTCATCTTCCGCTTGATGCGCCCCGAGGACCTGGTCAATCCTGAAAAATACGGTCAGTTCGTCGAGTATATGTCGGCTATCTCCAATCCGGCAGGTTTCTGGCTGCCGGCAAGCTGGACCTCGAACATGCTGGCCTCCTACCTGCTTGATCGGGAGGTTGATCTGCTGCTGCTCGGTTTGATTCTGCTGACGCCGCCGGTGCTCATTTTCTGTGGAGAAGTCCTCATGGCCCGGCTGTTCGTTTCCGGTTTCTCCAAATCCCAGGAGTCGTTCGGCGGCCAGCATCGTTTCAAGGAAGCTTCCTGGGGCCGTTCGCGAATGCTCTGGATTTTCCGCAAGGAAAGCATCGCCTTTTTGAGGGATTCCAAGGAATGGTCGCAGTTTTTCATGATCGGCGCCCTGATCATCGTCTATCTGTACAATTTCAAAGTACTGCCC
>JARFQM010000248.1 GCA_029287755.1 Desulfofustis sp.
GTCAATGCGGCCAAGGTAGAGAAAAGTTATTGGGACTCATCGGTGGTGAAAGACCAGGGCTGGAAGCGCTATGTACGGGAGGGGTTGGAGCAGGCTGTCGATACCCGCCTGGTACCTTTCTCTTTTTATCGTGGTTTTAAACCGTTTATGCAGGACGTCATTCCGGCTATAAAAGACAGATATGAACAGATGCTTGTCGCCCATCCCCACAGCGGTGAAAGGCTGGCGACGATCTATAAGGCCGGTATTGGACCGGTCCTGGTGGCCTTGGGGCCGGAAGGCGGCTGGAATGAATATGAACTGGAGCAGATGCGGATTCAGGGATTTGACCAGTTTAGTTTGGGCAACCGCATCCTCCGGGTGGAAACCGCGGTCGCTGCACTGCACGCCTCCATCTCCATGCTGCGCGCGGCAGAACTGCAGTCCCGGTTGAACCATTAAGATACACGCTCACAGAAGGTGCCATTGGTCAATGGAAAAGCTGGAGAAAAATCTAAAAAAGCTGACATTTAATGTCTGGGCCTCAGTAGGTGATGAGCCCATCGAGCGGTCCTCTGAAGCGGCTCAATTTTCTTTCATTTATGGCATCGGCACGGAGGGGTTGAGCGATTTCGAAATGGCCATAGATGGGCTTGGCCTGCAGGAGGTATTTGACCTGGAGGTCGAGAAAAGCAGGCTGAATTCGTATTTTGGCTGGCTCTACCGGGCCATGGGTGCCAATCTTATCCTGCCCAACAGCGATGATGCCGTGAAAATGAAGTTCGAGCTGCACACGGTTTCCACCCCCGAGCCCAGAGAGATCGTTACGGCCATGGCAGAATTACAGTCCCATGGCGGCTGCAGCTCCGATTGCGGCTGCGGCTGCCACTGAAGTTATAATTCGGTCACCCGCTCACTGGCGTACTCTGAAAATAGTTGTGGATCTCCTCCGCCAGTTCTGCTCCAATGCCATCCACGCTCATGAGATCGGCAACTGAGGCTTCAGAAATTTTTTTCAGGCTGCCGATCTGTTTCAGCAATTGTTTTTTTCTTACCGGCCCCACCCCGGGGATTCCATCCAATTTAGATCTAAGGGTCTGCTTGGTTCTGAGTGAGCGGTGAAAGGCGACGCCGAAGCGATGGCTTTCGTCTCTGATCCTCATCAGATAAAGCAGCACCGGATTGTGGGCCGGGAGGATGATGGGGTTCTTGCGTCCGGGGCGGTAGAGCTTTTCACCCTCGTCCTGTCGTTCTTTGGCTATGCCGATGAGATCAATTGTCTGCAGGAGATTGTTTTCTTTCAATATTGATTCGGCCACCGCCAGCTGTCCTTTACCGCCGTCGACCATGAGCAGTTCCGGGAAATCATCTCCCTCTTTTGATTCAGCAAATCGACGATTAAGCACTTCTCTCATCATCGAATAATCATCAGGTCCTTGCACCTCTTTAATCTTGTAGCGCCGGTAGCCGTTTTTGACCGGTTCGCCGTTTTCATAACGAACCAGTGACCCTACGGCATTGGTACCGCTGATGTTGGAAATGTCGACGCATTCGATGCGCCGAGGCTGCCGGTTCAGGTTCAGTCTTTTGTGCAGATCCGCGGACAAGGCCTGCCAGGAGGCGCGTTTCTTTTCGATTTCATCAAACCGCTGCCTGGCATTGACGTTGGCGATGGCCACCAGGTTTTTTCTGTCCCCTCTTCGGGGTACGCTCAAAACAGTCTTTCTCCCCGCAAGTTCGGACAATCGCTCGGCCAGCAGCAGCTGGTCATCGATCTCGAAGGGCAGCAGCACGAGATGGGGCGGTAGGGACCGTTCGTCATAGACTTGTTTGAGGATCTGCGACAAGATGGCCTGATCATTGCCGAAAGTATCTTCGATAAAGAATCTTCTGGTGCCGCGCAGGACGCCTTCTCTGACATACAGCAGCACGATCGAAACCGAGGCGTCTGATCTGGCAAAACCGTACACGTCTCTGTCGTCGTTGGACTGGGTGACGATCACCTGCTTTTCAAGTGTCTTTTTAAGTCCGCCGATCTGGTCTCTTATGGCAGCGGCCTGCTCGAAATCATGTCGTGCTGCCGCCCGTTTCATGTCCCTCTGGAGATCCCGTAGCAGATTCTTGTTTCGTCCCTCCAGGAAAAGAATCACTTTGTCGACCATTGCCCGATAGGAGTCGTTGTCTATTTTTCCGCAGCAGGGTGCCAGACACTTGTTCATCTGGAAATTGAGACATGGGCGTTTGCGCGGTTTGAGAATGGTTCCCTTGCACCTGCGCAGGGGAAATAAGGATTGCAGCAGATTCAGAGTTGTCCACATGGAGGAGGATGAAGCGTAGGGACCGAAATAGCGTGCCCGGTCATTCTTTTTTCTCCTGGTCATGAACACCCGCGGCCACTCCTCCTGGACGGTAACCTTGATCAGCGGATAGCTATTGTCATCCCGAAGGATAACATTGTATCTTGGCCGGTGTCGCTTGATCAGAGAAGCCTCGAGTATAAGCGCTTCTTTTTCGGTATTAGTAAGCAGCAGATCTATCTTCTCAATTTTGGAGAGCAGCACTGCCGTTTTATTGTGCGCCGAACTTTTAAAGCGAATATAAGATGACAAACGTTTGTAGAGATCCTTGGCTTTCCCCACATAGAGGACGGTTGACGATTTGTCGAGCATCAGGTAAACCCCCGGTGCGTGGGGAACCGATGAGAGGAACTTCTGGTCGAGCATAATAGTCTTCG
>JARFQM010000301.1 GCA_029287755.1 Desulfofustis sp.
AGATCAACGGCATCGAGTATCTTCCGTGCCGAGGTCAGACCGATGCCGTAGATATAGGTCAGGGCCCGATCCATATGTTTGTTTTTGGGAAGGTCAACTCCTGCTATGCGTGCCAAGATGTATCTCCTATACTCTATTTTCCGGATGGATAAGAACTATCCTTGCTTCTGCTTATGTTTTTTGACTTTGCACGACACACGGACAACGCCGTTCCGTTTATACACCTTGCAGTCGCTGCAAATCTTTTTTACCGATGACCGAACTTTCATGGTGCAACTCCTATCTCTTTTTCTTGGCGTTCTTTGCCCTGAACGTCACTCTACCGCGCGTCAGGTCATAAGGAGAAAGCTCAACAGTCACCCTGTCACCCGGCAGAATCTTGATGAAATGCATGCGCATCTTGCCGGAGATGTGGGCCAGTACCTTGTGGCCATTGTCCAGTTCCACCCTGAACATGGCATTGGGCAAAGGCTCAATGATCGTTCCTTCCACTTCTATCGCTTCTTCCTTGGCCATAAACTTTCCTGAGTTAATCAATAATCGTCAAAACAGACTACTATAATACACAGCAACGAAAAAGAGAAGTACTATTTCTCCTCTCCCTTAAACGGTTCCCGGGAACTCAGTACCAGCGGGCCGTCCGCCGTAACCGCAACCGAATGTTCAAAGTGGGCGGAAGGTTTCTTGTCACTGGTGACCACTGTCCATCCATCCCTCAATACTTTCACCTTGTAGGTTCCGGCATTGACCATCGGCTCTATAGCCAGCACCATGCCCTCCTGCAGGCGGGGAGAACTGTTGTCCTGAACAAAGTTCGGAATTTCCGGACCTTCGTGCAGAGAAGTACCGATGCCATGGCCGACAAACTGCCTGACGATTGAAAAGCCGTGCCTTTCAACATGGTCCTGAACAGCCGCGGAGACATCGGTGATACGGTTGCCCACCCTGACCTGCTCAATAGCCTTGTGCAGTGACTCTTCAGTGACTTTCAGGAGTTTCTCCTTGACGCCATCGATACTGCCCACCGGGATGGTCACCGCCGAATCACCGTAATAACCTCTGTAAAGAGTGCCGAAGTCAACCGAGATGATATCGCCCCTTTTCAGTTTCCGCTTCCTGGAGGGGATGCCGTGCACCACCTCTTCATTGATCGAGACGCACAAACTTCCTGGAAATCCCCGGTATCCCTTGAATGCGGGTACGGCCTTTCTCTTCTGGCAAAGATCCTCAGCTAAACGGTCGAGTTCGAAGGTGGTGATACCTGGTTCCACCGTCTTCTGCAGCATGACCAGAACTTCGGCGACTATCCTGTTTGCCTCCTCCATGACCCGGATCTCGTCACGACTCTTGATCGTAATCGATTTTCCGGCTGAACTGCTGGCCGCTGAGGACACCTGCTATCTCCTGCCCCTGATTCTCCCCTGCTTCATGAAACCTTCGTAATTTCTCATTACCAGGTGAGACTCAATTTGGGAAATCGTATCGATACCGACACCAACCACAATCAGCAGGGCCGTACCCCCGAAGTAGAAGGGCAGACTCAACTTGGAGATCAGAATTGTCGGCAGTACACATACTGCGCTCAGATAGATTGCGCCAATAACAGTCAACCTGGTCAGCGCCTTGTCAATAAACTCAGCGGTTCGCTTTCCAGGCCTGATGCCGGGGATAAAACCGCCGTTTTTTCTCAGATTTTCGGCCACGTCTTCGGGCTTGAACTGCACCGCCGCATAGAAGAAGCAGAAGAACACGATCAGGCCGATGAAGCAGACATAGTAATAGACGGTTCCGGGCGACATGGCCGCGGAAGCCCTCTGCACCCAGTCGATCTGAATAAAGCTGCCGATGGTGGCGGGAAACATCATTATAGAGGAGGCGAAAATCGGCGGTATTACCCCTGAAACATTAATCTTTAATGGCAGATGCGAACTCTGTCCGCCATAGACCTTCCGGCCTACCACTCGCTTGGCGTATTGAATTGGAATGCGCCGCTGAGCGGTTTCGAAAAAAACGATCAGACCGATTACCCCAAGCATCATCAAGACGATGAAGGGTACAAAGAAGATCTGGATCTCTCCCGCCTTCACCAGCTCGAATGAGTTGATTATAGCTGATGGACCCCGGGCCACGATACCGGCAAAGATAATCAGCGAAATACCGTTGCCCACTCCACGCTCGGTCATCTGTTCACCAAGCCACATCAGGAATGCGGTACCGGAGGTGAGAGTGATCATGGTCATCAGTTTGAACTGAACGCCGGGATCCAAAACGATCATCTCCCCGCCGGGTCCGGTCATGCCTTCAAGTCCGACGGCAATGAAGGAGCCTTGAATGACACTGAGCACCACCGTACCATAACGGGTGTACTGGGTTATTTTTCGACGTCCGGACTCACCTTCTTTTTTCAGTGATTCAAGCTGGGGGATCACCACGGTAAGCAGCTGCATGATGATCGAAGCGCTGATATACGGCATGATTCCCAGGGCAAAGATGGAAAAATTCTCCAATGCACCGCCAGAGAACATGTTGAACATGCCGAACAGGGTGCCCGCATTCTGCTGGAAAAAGGCCGTCAAAGCCTCGCTGTTGATCCCGGGGGTCGGCACCTGGACGCCGATCCGGTAAACGGCGAGCATCATCAGGGTGAACAGCAGCCTTTTTCTTAGTTCAGGAATCTGTGCTGCGCTTTGCAATCCACTCATAATAGTCCTTAGACGCTAAAAAGCGGCCCTCCTTTCAGGAGCGACCACTTCTGCAAACTTCTTCGCTGCTACTCTGCCGGAACCGAACTCTCAGCTACGGAACCGCCCGCTTTTTCGATCAACTCTTTGGCCTGGGCACTGATCTTCTCGACCTTGACGGTCACCGGCTTGGTGATTTCACCATTGGCCAGAACCTTCACCTGGCGGCCGGCTTTAACCATACCGGCCTCGATGAGAGTCTCAGTGGTAATTTCCTGACCTGAGGCAAATTTATCGAGCTGAGTCAGGCTGACTATGTCGAACTCTTTGCGGAACTTGTTATTAAATCCACGCTTGGGCAAACGCCTCTGCAGAGGCATCTGACCGCCCTCGAAGCCAGGCTTGGACTTATAGCCCGAACGGGATCTGGCGCCTTTGTGACCACGCCCTGAGGTTTTCCCGAGTCCGCTTCCAGGCCCTCGGCCAACCCGCTTACGATCTTTTTTCGAGCCCTTCTGCGGAGAGAGATTGGAAAGTGATATCATTTATGCCTCCTCCACCCGAACGAGGTGCGCGACTTTCGCCAGCATTCCCCTGATTTCGGGCGTGTCCTTGCGCGTTACGGTTTTCTGCATTCTGGTCAGCCCAAGGCCGGTCAAGGTTGCCCGGATCTTCTTGGTGCTGCCGATTCCGCTTTTAACCTGGGTAAAGGTAATTGTATCAGCCATCTGACTACACCTTGTTTCGAATTAATTTCAGTCTTTGAGCAGTGCTATCGATGAATAGACCCTGCACCCGTTTCAGGCGCTGATCTCTTCAACGGTTTTACCCCGCAGTTCAGCGATTTTTTGAGGACTTCTCAGTCTTCTCAAGCCGTCCAGGGTGGCTTTGACCATGTTGTGCGGATTGTGGGACCCGAGACATTTGGTCAGGATGTTGTGTACCCCGGCCGCCTCGAGCACCGCCCGAACCGGCCCGCCGGCAATCACTCCGGTACCGGCCGATGCGGGTTTGAGCAGTACTTTGCCGGCCCCGTATCTGCCGATGATTTCATGCGGTATGGAGACCTTGCTCAGCGACACGGAGCCCATGTCCCTTCTGGCCCGCTCAATACCTTTGCGAATGGCCTCAGGTACCTGGTTGGCTTTGCCCAGCCCGTAACCCACTTTGCCTTTGCCGTCACCGACCACCACGATGGCACTGAAACTGAACCGTCGGCCACCTTTTACCACCTTGGCAACCCTGTTAATATAAACAATCTTTTCAATGAGTTCTTCGGCCGCTTCGCCTTTCGAACGTGTAAATTCAGACAAGGGACACCCCCATTAATACAAGTTAAAAATCCAATCCGCCTTCGCGGGCTCCTTCCGAGAGAGCCTTGACGCGTCCGTGATAGAGACAACCTCCCCGATCGAACACCACACTGGAAATTCCAGCTGCTTTCGCTTTTTCGGCAATCAGCATGCCGACTTTTTTGGCGGCAGCAGTTTTTCCTTTGTCGTCTCCACCGTCAAAACCTTTATCGAGAGTGGAGGTCGAAGCCAGCGTCGTTCCCGCCGAATCATCGATCAATTGTGCATAAATATGTTTGCTGCTCTTGAATACGCGCAAACGGGGACGCTCGCTCGTGCCCACAACTTTCTTGCGAATCCGTTTAACCCTCTTTTTTCGGGCCACGGCGCTGGGATTTGTTTTTGCCATCGTTTTATCTCAACCAATTAGATATCTGTCTCATTATGCTGCTGCAGCCGCGCCTGTCTTACCAGCCTTGCGCTGGATATACTCACCCTCATAGCGGATGCCCTTACCTTTGTAAGGCTCCGGTTTGCGGATGGCGCGAATCTGGGCGGCAGTCATGCCAAGTGCTTCCTTATCGATCGATTCCAGAATAATGGTGGTGTTGTTTTCCACGCTGCCCGATACCACTTCGGGAAGCCTGAACTCCACCGGATTCGAGTAGCCGACGTTCAAGGTCAGGCTTTTGCCCGAAGCGCTGGCCCGGTAGCCTACCCCTTCGATCACCAGAACCTTTTTGAAGCCTTCGCTCACGCCTATCACCATATTGTTGACCAGCGACCGAGTCAGCCCTCTAAAGGCGTTTATCTTTTTGTCGTTGTCGCCGCCGCTCACCAGAATCTGGTTATCTTCTATTTTGACCTCTAGCTCCGGACGTATGGTGCGGCTCAGGCTGCCTTTCTTACCGGTCACGGAAATATCCTGACCCTTAATGTCAACCTTGACACCCGCCGGGATATCTATGGGCATTTTTCCAATTCGGGACATGTTTTCCTCCGTAAATCGGTTCGCTACCAAACCTGGCACAGAATCTCGCCGCCGGTATTCGACTTTCGAGCGGCACGGTCCGTGAGCAGTCCTTTGGAAGTTGAGATTATCGCAACACCGAGCCCGTTCAGAACCGTCGGAATGGAGCCGGCCCCGGCATACTGCCGCAGTCCCGGTTTGCTGACCCGCTTTATTCCGGTGATTACCGACTCACCGTTCGGACCATATTTCAGGTGGATCACCAGGGTGCCCTGGGGGCCGTCATCATTAACTTGCCACCCCTCGATGTAGCCTTCCTCCTGGAGGACTTTGGCCACATTCACCTTGATTTTCGATTTCGGCATTTCCACCGAATCGTATTTCACCATTGTTGCATTTCGTATCCTGGTCAGCATGTCTGCCAGGGGATCGCTCATCGACATAGCGAACACTCCTTATTTGATTCTCGTCATTGACTTGGTCTGCACGCTACCAACTTGATTTGGTCACGCCGGTAATCTCGCCTTTCGAGGCCAGGGTCCTGAAACAGATTCGGCAGACGCCGAATTTTCTGATATAGGCCCGTGAACGCCCGCAAAGCGGACAACGGTTATATTTGCGAACCTTGAACTTGGGTTCGCGCTGCGCTCGCGCTATAATTGATTTCTTAGCCAAACCAACCTCCAATTAAGTCCTGTGTAGGCGCTTCTTGTTCTTAATTCCTAAACGGCATTCCCATCAGCCTGAGCAGAGACAATCCCTCGGCATTGGATGGCGCCGTGGTGACGATGGAAATGTTCAACCCCTTGATCTTGTCAATCTTATCGTAGTCGATTTCGGGGAAAATGATCTGTTCCTTGACTCCCAAAGAGTAGTTCCCACGGCCGTCAAACGCCTTTGGGGATACACCTCGAAAGTCGCGCACCCGGGGCAAAGCAACGTTGACCAGCTTGCTGAAGAAGGCATACATCTTCTCACCCCGCAGCGTCACCCGGCAGCCGATCGGCATACCTTCCCTGAGCTTGAATCCGGCAATCGATTTCTTGGCGTTGGTAACCACCGCCTTTTGGCCGGCAATCAGGGTCAGCTCCTGAGCCGCTCCTTCAACAATTTTTGGATTCTGCACGGCCTCGCCAAGTCCCATATTGAGAACGATTTTTTCGAGCTTGGGAACCTGCATGATATTTGTGTAGCCGAACTCTTCTTTTAGTGCCGGCACACAATCGTTGTAATAATAATCTTTGAGCGCACCCATGTATAACTCCTACGTCAATCGTCGCTGTGATCTGTTATTTGCTTTCAATGGATTCGCCGCATTTCTTGCAGAAGCGAACCTTCGTTCCGTCTTCAAGCACCTTTCTGCCGACCCTGCCGGTCTGTGCACATTCGGGGCAAATGAGCTGGAGATTGGAGACGTGAATCGGGGCTTCGCGCTCGACGATCTGACCCTGCTGACTCGCGTCTCTGGGCTTGGTATGCCGCTTGATCATGTTGATCCGTTCCACCGTTGCCTTGTTCTCGGCAGGAAATATTTTCAGAATCTTTCCCACCCGTCCTTTGTCCTTTCCGGCGATTACTTCAACCTGATCGTCCGCCTTGAGGTAATTTCTGCCTTTTGCCATGACTCTACCTATTATTGACTCTAATCTCTTGATCTCGGCTCTACAGCACTTCGGGGGCCAGCGAGATAATCTTCATGAATCCCTGGTTCCTGAGTTCCCGGGCCACCGGTCCGAAAATGCGGGTGCCGATGGGCTCGCCCGCAGGCGAGAGAATGACGGCGGCATTCTCATCGAATTTCACCCAGGTGTCATCCATCCGCTTCATCTCTTTCTTGGTTCGAACGATTACGGCCGTCATGATGTCCCCTTTCTTGACCTTGGCATGGGGAATCGCTTCTTTTACTGCGACCACGACCACATCGCCGATACCGGCATATCTCTTTCTCGTGCCGCCGAGCACCCTGATGCACAGAACCTTGCGCGCACCGGAATTATCGGCCACATTCAGCATTGTTTCTGTCTGTATCATTTTTTCACCTGACTCTCTAACCGCCCATGTAGGCTGTCATTCGATTGGACGGCAATGTGCTATACTGCCTGCTCAAGCACGGATTTGACGCGCCACCGCTTTCTCTTGCTCAAAGGCCGACATTCCTCGATCAGCACCACATCGCCGATGTTGCAGCTGTTCTCCGGATCATCAGCGAGATACTTGACACTGGTCGTGACATATTTGCCATACAGCTTGTGGCGAAACTTTCTCTCGACACGGACGACTACCGTCTTTTCCATTGCGTTGCTCACAACAGAGCCAGTCCTGGTTTTTCGTATTTTTCTATTTTCGCTCATAACGTTCACTGTGCTGGGCTGCGTTTCCCCTAGGAACTCGCTCATTAACCGAGCGCTTTTTCGTTGACTACGGTTCGAATCCGGGCAATGTCCTTCTTAACCTGTTTCAACCGCGAAGTATCTTCCAGAGGCCGCAGCTTGTGCTGGAACGAGAGGTTTCCAAGTTCCTCGCGCAGTTCGGCTTCCTTTTTGGCCAGATCCTCGTCGCTCATCTTTCTGAATTCCTCGGCTTTCATAGCGTGCTCCTCTTGGATATGACCTTGGTGCTGAAAGGAAGCTTATTGCCTGCCAGAGTCAGAGCCCGTACGGCGAGTTTCTCGTCGACACCGGAGAGTTCATAAAGGATTTTGCCGGGCTTGATCGGCGCAACCCAGAATTCCGGACTCCCTTTGCCTTTACCCATCCTGGTCTCAGCCGGTTTCTTGGTGACCGGCTTGTCCGGGAATACCCTGATCCAGACCTTGCCACCGCGCTTGATCTTGCGGTTAATGGCGACACGGGCGGCCTCAATCTGCTGAGCGGTCATTTTGCCCCTGCTCGTCGCTTTAAGCGCATATTCACCGAAAGAAATGGATGAGCCGCGCTGGGCGGTTCCCCGCAGCTTGCCTTTGAATACTTTTCTGTGTCTTACCTTTCTGGGACTTAACATGTCTTACTCCGAATATTATCTGAGCTGAGATCAACCGAGCTGGTGTCTCAGTTTTCCCCTTCCTGTTCGTCGAGAACCTCACCGTGGAAGATCCACACCTTTACCCCGATGATGCCATAGGTGGTGTTGGCTTCGGCCAGCGCATAATCGACATCTGCCCGCAGTGTGTGCAGCGGCACCCTTCCTTCCCGGACCCATTCAGAGCGCGACATCTCGGCACCGCCAAGGCGTCCGGCACAGGAAATTTTTATTCCCTGGACGCCGAATCTCAGCGCTGAGTTGACCGCTTTTTTCATTGCCCGTCTGAAAGCCACCCTGCGCTCGAGCTGGGAAGCGATCGATTCGGCCACCAGCTGGGCATCGGCCTCGGGCCTCCGCACTTCCTGGATGTCCAGAGAAACAGGGCGTTCGACGAACTGCTCGAGATCTTTTTTGAGGGTCTCGATCTCCGCACCCTTCTTACCGATCACGATACCCGGTCGGGCAGTGAACAGCTTCACCCTGATCTTGTCGCCGGTACGCTCGATTTTGGTCTTTGAAAGCCCGGCATGATAAAGACGCTTTTTCAAATACTTTCGGATCTTCTGATCTTCAATGAGATAAGAAGAATAGTCTTTATCGGCATACCAGATCGAATCCCACGTCCGGGTGATATTCAACCTGAGTCCTATTGGATTAACCTTCTGGCCCAAAATAATCCTCCAACTGAGTAGCTTTGTGGTTTTATTTCACTTTTTCAGCTTGTTCCAATGATGACTACGCTTCGTCCAGGACCACGGTAATGTGACTGGTACGTTTGATGATTCTGGTGGCCCGCCCCATGGCCCGCGGACGAATCCTCTTGAGCGAGGGACCTCCGTCAATGGCAATCTTCTTGATAAAGAGATTGTCCACATCCACCTGATCATCCTGGGTTGCATTGGCCACTGCTGACTCGATAACCTTGCGCAGAATCTTGGCGCCCTTCTTGGGGGTGAATTTCAGCGTGGTAATCGCCTGATCCACATTCATACCGCGCACGGTGTCAGCTACCAGCCTGGCCTTCTGCGGAGAAATCCGGATATATTTTCCTACGGCTTTCGTTTCCATCTTATCTGCTCCCAATACCTTGAAAATCTATGCTTTCTTACGATCCGAGGCATGGCCGTAAAAAGTCCTGGTCGGTGAAAACTCGCCGAGCTTGTGGCCCACCATGTTCTCGGTAACGAAAACCGGGATGAATTTTTTACCGTTGTGCACGGCAAAGGTCAAACCGACCATCTCGGGGGTCACGTCGGAACGCCGCGACCAGGTCTTGATTACTTTACGGGACCCGGATTCAATAGCCTGATCAACTTTCTTCAGCAGATGATCGTCGACAAACGGGCCTTTCTTGACTGAACGAGACATTATTCACTCCTTGTTATGATCTACGTTTGACTATCATCTTGTCAGACGCTCTGTTCCTTCTCGTCTTGTAACCTTTGGTCGGCTTACCCCATGGCGTGCATGGGTGGCGTCCGCCTGAACTCTTGCCTTCGCCGCCGCCCATGGGATGGTCTACCGGGTTCATCGCCACCCCGCGCACACTGGGGCGTTTGCCGAGCCAGCGGGTGCGGCCGGCCTTACCCAGCTTGGTGGACTCGTGCTCGCGGTTGCCTACCTGACCGATACAGGCCCGGCACAGATGGTGAAATTTTCTCACCTCGCCAGACGGCAGCCGCACCAGCACGTGGCTGCCTTCCTTGGCCATCAGCTGAGCGGAAGCCCCGGCGCTGCGCACCAGCTGCCCCCCCTTGCCGATTTTCATCTCGATATTGTGAATAATGGTACCCAGCGGAATGTTCGCCATCGGCAGACAGTTGCCGGGTTGAATATCGACGTTGTCGCCGGCTACGACCTGGTCGCCGACGGCGATACCGTCAGGGGCCAGGATGTATTTCTTCTCGCCGTCGAGGTAGCTGAGCAGGGCAATATTGGCAGACCGGTTCGGGTCATACTCGATCGACACAACCCTGGCGGTGATATCGGTCTTATTGCGCTTGAAATCAATGATCCGGTATTTGCGTTTGTGCCCTCCGCCGCGATGACGCGAGGTAATCCTTCCGTAATTATTGCGGCCCCCACTCTTGGAGAGACTTGTCACCAGGCTTTTTTCAGGCCCATTGGTCGACAAGTCCGGATTAGTGGTTGACACATGATGTCTTTTACCGGGTGATGTTGGTTTATATGTTTTTATGGCCATGATTTCCCAATCGCTCCATCCTTTGCGTTGGCTGTTAGTTGCTTCGGTTACTCATTACGGTCGCCCTATGCTACAACTCGTCGACGAAACTGATCGCTCCTTCACTCAGCGTCACGTAGGCTTTTTTCCAATCCTTGGTGTAACCGATATAACGCCCAACTCTCTTCTGCTTGCCGCGCATGGAAGCTGTACGGACATTGCCGACTTTGACTTTGAACATTTTTTCAACAGCTTCCTTAATCTCAATTTTGTTTGCTTCAGGGTGAACCTTGAAGACTACCTGATTCTTCAGTTCCTGCTGCAAACTCGCCTTCTCAGTGAGACAGGGTCCCTGTAAAATAGTGTGAATGTTTTTCATGCCGTGAACCTCTCTTCCAGCCTCTCGATGGCAGGTTGCAGGACTACAAGTTTCTCATGCAGGAGGATATCGTAGACATTCACGCCATCTGTCTTCATGACCTTGTAACCCGGCACGTTGCGCGAGGATTTGCTGAGTTCTTCGTTGTCTGCATCAACAACTATGAGCGCGTTGTTCAGCTCGAGTAAATTCATAATGGAGACAAACTCTTTGGTTTTGATCGCCTCCAGGGTGAAATCATCGAGAACAACCAGATTGCCCTCCTGATACCGTGCCGACAAAGCCATCGCCACCGCCTGTTGCCTCACCTTGCGGTTGAGCTTGAAGCTGTAGTCGCGCGGCTTGGGACCAAAGGCAGTGCCGCCGCCGCGCCAGATCGGCGACTTCCTCGTGCCCGCCCGTGCCCGACCTGTACCCTTCTGGCGCCAGGGCTTGGCTCCAGACCCCTTCACCTCTTTACGGGTCTTGGTGCTGGCTGTTCCAGCCCGACGCGCGGCCCGCTGCTGACGGACCACATCGTGAAGTACGTAGGTTTTAACCTCACGATTGAAAACCTGGTCATTGAGTTCAACCTCGCCGACCTTCTCGTTCTTTATATTTTTTACTTCTACCGTTGACATTTGTATCTCCTTGGACCGCTTCGAACTGCCAGCTATAGGGTAAAGATTTTCAGCAAACCGTTCTTGGCCCCGGGGACGGAACCTTTTAAGAGCACGACATTCTCCTCGGGCCTGACATCGATCACCGTGATGTTCTTTTTCAGGACCGTATCGTTGCCCATGCGTCCCGGCATTTTTTTGCCTTTTATAACCCTGGCCGGCCAGGCACTGCAGCCGATCGAGCCAGGTGCCCGGTGAAAGCCGGAACCGTGGGCCGCGCCGCCGCCCTTGAACCCGTGGCGCCGCATGACGCCCTGAAAACCGCGTCCCTTGCTCTTGCCCTGGACATGAACCAGCTCGCCAATTTTAAAAACGGTGTCCAGCGGTAACTCCTGGCCGACTTCAAACTCTTCAGGGTTCTCTACGCGAAACTCGCGTATATGGTAGAATCCGTCCGCTCCCGCTTTGTTAAAATGACCGGCTTGGGGCTTGTTCACCCGGCTGGCCTTCTTGGCTCCAAAACCAAGCTGGATGGCATTGTAGCCCTCTTTGTCAACGGTCTTTATCTGCAGAACCGTGCAGGGGCCGGCTTCGACAACGGTTACCGGAATGGCAAATCCCAGCTCGTCGTACACGCGGGTCATTCCAACTTTCTTACCCAACATACCTAGTGTCTTTGGCATAATCGCACCCGATGCTTCAATTAATCTGTCTTTTCTGCTGATTACGGCAACTTGATCTCAACGTCCACACCGGCAGAGAGCTCCAGCTTCATCAACAGATCAAAGGTCTGCTGGGTCGGTTCGAGAATGTCAAGCAGCCTCCGGTGCGTCCTCATCTCGAACTGCTCCCTCGACTTCTTGTCAACGTGGGGCGAGCGGAGAATACAGAACTTCTTGATCGAAGTCGGCAGCGGAATGGGCCCGGCCACGGATGATCCGGTACGGCGCGCCGTGTCAACAATCTCGTGGGTGGATTGATCCAGCAATTTATGGTCATACGCCTTGAGGCGAATGCGAATTTTCTCTGTCGGTATCATCTCTGCACCTTAGCCTGATATTTCACTGATAACGCCGGCGCCTACCGTACGGCCGCCCTCGCGAATCGCAAAGCGCAAGCCAACGTCCATCGCTATCGGCGTAATCAACTCCGCCTCGATCGACACGTTGTCGCCCGGCATTACCATCT
>JARFQM010000373.1 GCA_029287755.1 Desulfofustis sp.
TTGCGGAAGAGCAGTGCAATGGTCTTCCAATTATCTGAATGAATCTTGCAGACAAACTGGATTCTTACCTGGAATCTCTGTCGACTGGCCAACTCCTGCCTTTTTTCTGGGCAGGTCTCGGAGCACTGGTCTGCTTTTTTCTGATGGCCTGGCTCATCATCAAGTGGAAGAAGCGCTACCGTGACCTGCTAGCCGAGCACAACAGCTACCGGGAAAAAATCGAGCTCGAAAGCCGGTTCAAGGAAGAAAAGATTGATCTGCTGCAGAAGACGGGCGACTTGATGCGGCTGCAGTTCAGAAATCTCGCCCAGGAGATCTTCGATGAGAAAACTCAGATTCTCACTCGCCAAAATAGTGAAAAGATCGAACATCTGCTCAAGCCCTACCAGGAACAGCTAAGTGGTTTCCGCGACCGAATCGAGACGATTTTTCTGGAGGAATCCAGGGATCACTCCTCGCTGAAACAGGAGCTGCTGAACCTGCGGGAACTCAATGACAGAATTAATGAAGAGGCTGTTCGGTTGAGCCGGGCAATTTCTGGTGACAACAGGCAGCAGGGAACCTGGGGTGAGATTCTACTGGCGCGGGTGCTCGAGCAATCGGGGCTGAGAAATGGCTATGAATTTGAAACCCAGAGCGCATTGCGGGACGATACCAACCGTCTTTATCGACCGGATGTCATTATCCATCTGCCTGACGGCAAGGATATCGTCATCGATTCAAAAGTGTCGTTAACCGGCTGGACCAAATTCGTCAATGGAGAAAGCGAGTCTGATCGCCAGGACGGGTTAACGGAGCACATCAGATCGATACGCAGTCACGTCAAATCACTGAGTCAGAAAGATTACAGCTCGCTTAAAGGTGTGCGCAGCCTCGATTTCGTCCTGATGTTCATTCCCATCGAAGGGGCCTTTTCCGCAGCCATTCAGAAGGAAGAGAAGCTGCTCAGCGAAATGTATGCCAGGAAAGTGATTATCGTAACCCCAACGACCTTGCTGGCCACTCTGCGTATGGTCGAATATTTCTGGCAGCATGAGCGCCAGAACCGCAACGCGGTGGAAATTGCAGAAAGAGCCGGGTCCCTGTACAATAAGCTGCAGGGATTTCTGGCCGATATGGAGAAACTTGGCCAGCAGCTCGACAATTGCCGAGACAGTTATGACAGGGCGCTGAACAAGCTCAGTCAGGGGCGCGGCAATCTCATCTCCCAGGCCGCCAGATTCCCCGACCTCGGAGTAAAAGTAAAAGAAGAGCTGTCACCTATGATGGCAGACACCGATAAATAAACTCATTACCACAGAATATGCAGATTATGATCTTACGCGCACTCTTAGCAGTTATCCTTGTCCAGTTCCTTACCGTCACCGCGGTTCACAATGTTCTGGCTGTTGAATCTGACCCGGCAGCCGCAGATGGAGAATTCCCCATCAAGCTCAGGGAGTTTACCGGAGATCTCGATGAGATGGCCAAGGACCGGGTAATAAGGGTGCTGATGCCCTATTCAAGAACCTTCTATTTTTTCGATGGCGCCCAACCGCGTGGTGCCAGTTACGACCTGATCAAGCTTTTCGAAAATTTCATCAATGAAAAGTACGAGACCAAGACCTTGAAAATACATGCGCTGGTCATCCCCACCCCCAGGGATAAACTCCTTCCCATGCTGGTTGCCGGTAAAGGGGATCTGGCGGTTGGCAATCTCACCATAACTGAAGAACGGTTGGCTCAGGTCGACTTCTCGGATCCACTCGGCAAGGGTGTAGATGAGATTCTCGTTTCCCCGGCGGGCGAGGACACGCTGAATTCAATCTTCGATCTGGCCGGCAAAGAGATACACGCGAGGAAGTCGAGCAGCTACTATGCAAGCCTGCTCAAGCTCAACGAAACCCTGCGGTCTCTTAACAAGAAAGAGGTGAAGATCATCGCGGCGGACGACAATCTCGAGGACGAAGACCTGCTCGAGATGCTCAACGCCGGGTTGATCGAATATATGGTAATCGACAGTCATAAAGGTGAACTCTGGGTCCAGGTGTTCGACAAAATTCAGCTGCATCCGGAAATAAAATTCCGTACCGAGGGAAAAATCGGCTGGGCCATGCGTAAGAACAGTCCCAAACTGATGGCTGCGGTCAACGAATTCGTCAAAGATCATAAGCAGGGGACCCTGATGGGCAATATTCTCATCAAGCGTTATCTGCAGGACACCGACTACATCACCAACTCCATTTACAACGAACACATGCAGCGTTTCAATCTCACTGTACGGTTCTTTAAAAAGTATGGTGAAAAGTATGATTTCGACCATTTGCTGCTCGCTGCACTGGCCTACCAGGAGTCGAAGCTGGACCAGAGCCTCAAAAGCCAAGCCGGGGCTGTCGGCGTCATGCAGATCCTGCCCTCCACCGCTAAAGATAAAAATGTAGGAATCCCCGATATCTACGAGCTCGATCCCAATATCCACGCAGGCACCAAGTATCTGCACTTCATGGCCGACAACTATTTCAGCAAGGATCCGGAGCTTGATCAGTTGAACCGTGCCCTGTTTTCCTTTGCCTCCTATAACGCAGGGCCGGCCAAGGTGGCACAGATGCGGGCCGACGCCAAGAAGATGGGGCTCGATCCCAACCAGTGGTTCGGCAATGTCGAAGTGGTCGCCGCCAAACAGATTGGCCGGGAGACAGTGCAGTACGTCAGCAACATACTCAAATACTACGTGGCCTATAAGCTGCTGGAAGATAAAATGGAAGCGGAGGGACCGGTCCACCTGAGTGGATCGTCAAAGAAGAAGAAGTAGACACGGGGAGGCGCAGGTGCTGCTACATCATCGGTTTATCCAGATCGCCAAGCAACACGGCGAAAAAATGGCCATCGAGGATTTTACCACCAACAGGAAACTGACCTACTCCCGGTCGCTCATCGCCTCTATCCTGCTGGCCTCGATACTGAAGAAATACGACCGCGGCTTCGTCGGCATCATGCTGCCCACTTCGGCGGGCTGTATCCTGGCCAAAATAGGTGCGCTGATGAGCGGCCGCACGCCGGTGATGATCAACTACTCCACCGGGGCAGATCAGAATGCCATGTATGCCCAGAAAAAATGTGGATTCCGCACCATCATCACCTCGAAAGCGCTGCTCGAGAAAATCGAGTGCCCTTACGTGGACGGCATGGTCTACATAGAAGATATTATGGAGTCGATCAGTGCGCTTCAGAAAGTCAGGGCGGCCCTGATCTCCAAACTGCCGCTAGCGATGATAAAAACCTTCGTGCACGGCGGCAAAGAAAACGATATCGCCGTTATTCTCTTCACCAGCGGCAGCGAAAAAGACCCCAAGGCGGTTCAGCTTTCCCACAAGAATATCCTCGCCAACGTGGCCTCATGCTCAGAGTGTTTCGAGTTCAACTCAGATGATGTGTTTCTCTCCACCCTTCCCTACTTTCATGTCTTTGGGCTGACGGTGAATTTCTGGATCCCCATTTATCACGGGGCCAGAATCCTCACCTATGCCAATCCGCTCGAATACCGGAAAATCTGCGAAATCGCCAGAGATCACCAGGCCACCCTGCTGGTCGGCACGCCGGCTTTCTACTGGGGCTATTTGCGCAGGTCGGAAAAAGGCGACTTCGCCTCGCTCCGGGTGGCGCTGGTCGGTGCCGACAAATGCCCCGAATCGTTGCGCGAAGCCTACAAGGAAAAGCACGAGCAGACCCTGTTCGAAGGCTATGGGGCCACCGAGTGTTCACCGGTCATCTCCACCAATATCCCGGGCAGCAATCGCCCGGGCAGCGTTGGCAAGCCCATTCCCGGCGTACAGGTCCGCATCGAGCACTACGAAACCGGCGAGGAGTGCGGCCCTGGAGAAGATGGCCGCATCCTGGTCAAAGGCGACAACGTCATGCTGGGCTACTACGACGATTTTGAACAGACTTCCCTGCACATTCGCCAGGGCTGGTATGACACCGGAGATATGGGCAACCTCGATGAGGATGGCTATCTCTGGCACGTCGGCAGGGTCAAGCGGTTTGTGAAAATCGGCGGTGAGATGGTGTCGCTGGTAAAGATCGAGTCGGTACTCGAGAGAATCATCCCCGATGATGTGCAGTGCTGTTTGGTGGAAGTGCCTGACTCCACCAAAGGCGCCCGCATCGTCGCCGTCACCACCGAGAAGCTCGAGCGCAAACCGGTGCTCAAGCAACTGGCTGAACAGCTGCCTAAAATAGCCCTGCCCAAAGAATTTTTGGTCATCGAAGACCTCCCCAAGATGGGCAGCGGCAAGATTGATTTCCGCAGCCTGACGGAGACGGTCAAGGAAATGCGGGCCGAAGAAAAAAATAAAAAGTAACCCCCATGACCGGTGTGCACGAGCAGGGAAGAGCAAACCGTTCTCTGCTGAGATCTCCCTATACCGACATACTTCAGTTTATCTGCCTGCTGCTCGTTCTTGCCTACCTCTTTTCCAGGGGACTGGAGAATCTGGGCTATAACTGGCAATGGTATCAGGTCCCGCCGTTCATCCTCGAATCAACGGCCGAAGGCCTGAAGGCGGGACCGCTGCTTTTCGGTCTCGGCATCACCTTGAAAATTTCCGCCATCAGTCTCATCCTGGCCTTTCTGATCGGCCTTCTGACCGCCGTGCTGCGTCTCTCAGATCTGGTCATGGGCCGGGTTATTGCCCGCTGTTACCTGGAAGTGGTGCGCAACACCCCCCTGCTTATTCAGATATTTTTCATCTATTTCGTCCTTGGTCCGGTTCTGGGACTCGATCGGTTTCCTGCCGCGATACTCGCTTTGAGCCTGTTCGAAGGTGCCTACGCCTCGGAGATTTTCCGCTCGGGAATTGTATCGGTGGACCGCGGCCAGATCGAGGCGGCGGCCAGCCTGGGACTCAGCCGTTACCAGATTTTCCGGCTGATCGTTCTGCCCCAGGCCATACGCACAATTCTGCCGCCCTTGACCAGTCAGGCAATCTCTTTGATCAAAGATTCGGCCCTGGTCTCGACCATTGCCATTTATGACCTGACCATGCAGGCTCAAGCCTTGATATCAGAAACCTTTCTGACTTTCGAGATCTGGTTTACCGTTGCCATTCTCTACCTGGTGATTACAATAACTCTGTCTTTTCTTGTGGCTTTTCTGGAGAATCGTTTGAAACGGTACTGATCCGGGTTTGATCTAATCAATTTGGCAATGTTGCCTGCACAACGTTGGGGGAAAACCAATGAAGACCAAGTTCTTTCTCTATCTGCTTACCGCCGGCCTGCTGCTGTTTTTCACTTCGGTCGGCGCCCACTCGGCGTCTGTTCAACAGGATCTCGCCCAGGGAAGCGTGATCGAGCAGATCCTCAAACGCGGTGTTCTGAGGGTCGGCATGGACACCTTTCAGCCCTGGGCCATGAAAGACAAAAACGGCACCTTCATCGGCTTTGAGATTGATGTCGCCAGGCGCCTCGCCAACGATATGGGCGTCAAGGTAGAGTTCGTACCCACCGCCTGGTCGGGCATAATCCCCGCTCTTCTTACCGGAAAATTCGATGTCATCATCGGCGGTATGGGCATCCTTCCCAAGCGCGCCCTGAAGGTTAACTTCACCCGGCCCTACGACTTTTCAGGCATGTCGATAGTTGCTCATAGAGAGTTGGCCGACGGCTTCTCTTCGCTTGATGATTTCAACAAGAAAGATGTTCAGGTGGCGGTTAAACTGGGCACCACCGCAGTAATTGCCGCCAAGAAACATCTTCCCGAAGCAACCTTGAGGATGTTTGAAAACGAAACGCAAACATATCAGGAACTCAGAAACGGGAAAGTTCATGCCGTAGTTGGTTCCGCACCGCGTCCCGCCTTTGAGGCGCTGC
The DNA here is from genome assembly GCA_029287755.1 of Desulfofustis sp. The sequence goes on from JARFQM010000373.1 coordinate 5,851, forward strand.
AATACGAGGACACGCTTTTTTTGCCGGTCAAGGGCACCTTCACGAAGGAACCGATCGGTTTCGCCCTGCGTAAAGGAGACCCCGATGCCCTGGCCTTCTTCAACTCTTGGATTACCGGCGTCAGCCTGGAAGGATGGTTGCAGGAACGGCACGAGTACTGGTTCGAAACCAGGGACTGGGCCGACCAGGTTGAATAGCCCTTACGCCGGACGCTACCTCCTCTGCAGCCGCCGCCTGATGGTTCGCAGGCGGCGACTGCAGACGGATCGGTCATGAACAAATCGTCACCGCGCCTGTTTTGGCTCAATCTTCTCCTGATCGCTATTCTGAGCGGATTTTTCGCTTTTCTTCTTTACCGCCTGTTTTTCGCGCTCAATTATAACTGGAACTGGTCTGTCATCCCCACCTACATGGTGCGCTATGATGAGCAAAGCGGCAGATGGCTTCCCAATATTCTTCTGCAGGGACTCTTCACCACCATTAAATTATCTATCTGGGGTATGCTTCTCGCCGGCCTTCTCGGCTTGATTATCGGCATCCTCAGGACCTCACGAAGGCTTTTTTTTCGTCTTAGCGCCAGAACCTACGTGGAGCTGATCCGCAACACCCCCCCCCTGGTACTGGTTTTCATTTTCTATTTTTTTGTCAGTGATCAAGTACTGCCGGCGATTGGCGCCGATACCTTTGTCCGGGGGCTTTCCGAGCAGTGGACAGAACGGCTGTCCCTGGTCGCCACCACGCCCGATTTATTCATCCCTTTTCTTTCTGGAGTGATCACCATAGGCATCTTCCAGAGCGCCTACATCACCGAGATTGTCAGGGCCGGTATCGAAGCGATAGAAAAGGGCCAGTGGGATGCCTCCAAGGCTCTCGGGCTGACCTATTTTCAACAACTCAGGCTGGTGATTCTTCCCCAGGCCTTGCGCATCATGCTGCCGCCGCTGGCCAATGAGTTCATCAACACCATCAAGTATTCCTCAATTGTTTCGATTATTTCGATTCAGGAACTGACCTTCCAGGGACTGCAGGTCATGTCCTCGACCCAGGTGACCATCGAAGTATGGCTTACCATCACCGCCATGTACCTGGTCATCTGCCTGAGCCTGTCGGTTCTGGTCAATCATCTGGAAAACCGTCTGAACACCTTCAGAAGGCGACCGGCCTGAGGCCTTGTAAATGAGCGCACCATCGCCATTTGGAATAAAGAACATCAGACTGTTCATCGCCTTCAGGGTCTTTTTCAACGCCCGCTTCTACTATCCGGTCTTCACTATTCTGTTTCTCGATTACGGGCTGACCATCGAGCAGTTTTCGATTCTCAATACCGTCTGGGCCATTACCATCGTCTGTGCCGAGGTTCCTTCCGGAGCGCTTGCTGACCTGTTGGGCCGTAAACGGCTTCTGGTGCTGACGTCGCTGCTCATGATTGTTGAACTGAGCGTCATTGCCTTTGTGCCCATTGTCACTATGAGTATTGTTTTTTGGGCCTTCCTGGTGAACCGGGTGCTGAGCGGTCTGGCGGAGGCCATGGCCAGCGGTGCTGACGAGGCCATTGCCTACGATTCATTGGTTGTCGAGGGGATGTCTCAACATTGGCCCCGCGTTCTCAGTGTGCAGATGCGGGTCAAAGCCCTGGCCGGTGTCGTCTCGACCACCCTCGGCGCCATGGTCTACGACCCTTCCATGGTTAATCGTTTTGCGGCCCTGTTCGGGGTTCAGACGGAACTAAACCAGCAGGCAACCATGCGCTTTCCGGTGTACCTTACCCTTATCCTGGCCCTGCTGGCTTTCTGGACTACGGTTCGATTGAGGGAAGCAGGCGAGGATGCGCGGCAGGAATCCGAGGTCTCCCTGGCTACTATCTGGCAGGCAGGGCTGCTCACCCTCCAGGCCGGGCGCTGGATTCTGAAAACACCGCTGGCCATGGCCGTCATCCTCTTCGGCATGATGTACGATCATGTACTGCGGCTCATCATCACGCTGACAAGTCAGTATTTTCGTCTGATCTCGCTGCCCGATGCCAGTTTCGGAGCGATTATGGCATCCCTCACCCTGCTGGGGCTGGTGGTGCCCAAGCTGGCCGAATTCATGGTCGCCCGCTTCAGCCCCGCCCAGAACTGCGGCTGGCTCGGCCTGCTCACAATCCTGACCCTGCTGGGACTGACCTTCTTCATTCCCTACCTGGGTATCATACCGATCGCCATGGTCATGATCGGTCTGATGCTCACCGCCTTCTTCACCAGTCACTACCTCAACGAAATCACCTCCTCCGAGCAGCGGGCCACGGTCCTCAGCTTCAAAGGGCTGGCCTTCAATTTGGCCTACGGTATCATCGGCGTCCTGTTCGCCTGGCTCATCATCCATCTGCGCACGGACCTCACCGCTGCCCATCCGGACTGGACCAGGCAGCTCATCGACAATCAGGCCTTCAAAGACTCGTTTCTGTGGATGCCGGGCTATTTTCTGGCCCTGATCACGGCAATTGGTCTGTACAGCGCCCGTGTACTGAAAAAGAAGGAGGCCTGATTTTAGTCGCCGGCAGGCGGCACGAATAGTCCATTCGGCCATGATGGCGTATGGATGGCGCTGCCAAGATTATACTTGACCATCCTGGTTCTGAGTTCCAGCAGCTGCCTGACAATCTCCGGCTCAGCCCTGGCGTAGGCCGCTTCGTCGGCGATTCGCTTGATGACAATGCCGAGAAGCTCGGTGATGGCATTGCCCACCGAATTCTGGCTTATGGTGACGATCAGGCGTCCCTCATCGTCACGGTAGATAAGCTGCTTGTAGGCCGGCTGCCAGCGTATCTCGTTGGCAAAGGTTGGATCTTCCATGACCTGCAGACGCAGCATCCGGGCTGCCTGATGAAAATCGTCGCTGTAGAGAAGAATATTCTCGATCTGGTCCGGGAATCTTGCTGCCCCGGGAATGCGGGTGTCTTCCGAGGAAACGAGTGCAAAAAAGGCCCGATAGAAATCGAGAAATCCACTTAGAATCAGGTCATATTCCTTCCAGAAGCGGCCGTCGTTGAGGGTCTCGACCCCGCCTTTTATCTCCCAGCTCGGCAGCCCCTGGGGGTAGCCGGTTATGGCCAGTCTGCCCGAGTCAGGCGGAAGCGGCACCAGCACCTCGAGATCCAGCACCTGGAAAAATCTCAGATACACATCGCTGAGATAGTCGAGAAACAGGCCGTTGTGACCGCTGTCAGTCAAATTGGGATTGTCGTCGTCGGCCAGGCTGGCAGTTTTGAGCATCCCGTTTTCAAAGACCATGAAATGATTGTGGATCATCCGGATGCTGGG
>JARFQM010000426.1 GCA_029287755.1 Desulfofustis sp.
ACGGAACTCGAGTTCGATGTCGACTCCACCCTGCTGATCATCGGCGGCGGAGTGGCTGGCATGACTTCGGCGGTTGAAGCGGCCGGCCAGGGGTTTGGCGTCTATCTGGTGGAGCAGGAAGCGGAGCTCGGCGGTCAGGTAAACCGGCTGAAACGAAGCTGGGACGGCCAGGATTTCGGGCCCTTTCTCGATGATCTCAAAGCCCGGGTCGAGGCCGACCAGAATATTCGGGTCCTGACCAGTTCGGTGGTAGTGGACCAGGGCGGCTTCGTCGGCTCCTTTGAGAGCGAGGTGATGACGCCCACCGGAGGCAGCAGAAAGATCAAACACGGTGCCACGCTGATCGCTACCGGCGCCGAAGAATACCGGCCGGATCTCTATGGCCTCAACGAGTTCGACAGGGTGCTGAGCCAGACCGATTTTGAGACCCTGATCGTCGACGACCCGGAGCGGGCCGCCGCCTGCAATTCAGTGGTCATGCTGCAGTGTGCCGGGTCGCGCTGCGCAGAGCATCTCAGTTATTGTTCGAGGATCTGCTGCAACCAGGCAGTCAAAAACAGTCTCAGGATTAAGGAAGTGAACCCCGAGGCCCGAGTCGATGTACTCTACCGTGATATGCGCTGCTACGGTCTGACCGAGCTGGACTACCGCAGGGCCCGGCAGGCGGGGGTCAATTTTATCCGCTTTGACCCGGCGCGGGCGCCAGTGATACAAACCAGCGAAGATACAATCGGGGTGACGGTATTCGATCCTTCTATCCGCATGGAGGTGCAGCTCAATCCCGATCTGCTGGTGCTGTCCACCGGTATCGTGCCGAGAGATACGGAAGAATTGGCGACCATGCTGCGGGTACCGAGGAACGACAACGGCTTTTTCATCGAGGCCCACGCCAAGCTCCGGCCGGTGGATCTGGCCAGCGAAGGAATCTTCATGGCCGGAACCGCCCATGGCCCTAAAAATGTCAGTGAGACCATAGCCCAGGCCCAGGCAGCAGTGGGGCGGGCGGCCACCATTCTGGCCAATGAAAAACTCAAGCTCTCGGGTGTGTTCTCCACCGTCATACCTGAAAACTGTGCAGTCTGTCTGACCTGCGTCCGGGCCTGTCCTTACGGGGTACCGGTGATCAACGAAGAACATACTGCCTTCATCAATCCGGCACTGTGCCAGGGCTGCGGCATCTGCGTCGCCGAATGCCCAGCCAAAACCATCACCCTGGGGCGCTTCCAGGATGAAAACATCAATGCCAAGTTGAAATCATATGGTGAAATGGAACCCGTAGCTGAGACAGGAGGAGCGTGATGGGTGATTTCAGCGCCAGTGTAATCGTCTTTGCCTGCCGTCACTGAGCCTATACTGCAGCGGACCTGGCAGGTTCGGAAAGACGTTCCTATCCACCCTCGATCAGCATTGTGATGCTGCCGTGTACGGGAAGGATAGATGAATCATTGTTGCTCAAGGCATTCGAGAACGGGGCCGACGGTGTCATGGTCATCGGCTGTCTCGAAGGCGATTGCCATTACGTCAACGGCAACATCCGTGCACGAGCCCGGGTGGAGCGGGTATATAACATTCTCGAACAGATCAATATCGGGCCGGAGCGAATCCGGATGTATAACCTGAGCGCCGGCGAGGGGGCCAAGTTTGCCGCCTTCACCAATGAGTTCGTCGGTCAGGTGGAGGACCTCGGGCCGAGTCCGATAAATCTGGCCAGAAGCAACGGATCAAAGGAGTCAGAACAGGAGGTGCACACAACATGATTACCGGAACTCCCAAACCCATCGAGGAAATCCTGGAGATGGTCGAGCCCTACGATAACATCATCGTGGCCGGCTGCTATGGCTGTGTAACAGTATGCCGGGTAGGAGGCGACAAAGAGGTCCAGGTGCTCTCTTCGACCCTGCGACTTGCCCGTGAGGCGGCTGGTAAAAAAATCGAGATCCGCGAGGTCTGTCTCGAGCGCCAATGCGATCCCGAATATCTGGAACCGATGCGTCCCTATATTGAGGATTATCAGGCGGTTCTGTCAATTGCCTGCGGTGCCGGGATTCAGTTTATGGCCGAAAAGTTCACTAAAACTCCGCTACTGCCGGGAATCAATACCGGATTTCTTGGGGTCACCGAACGACAGGGGGAGTGGACCGAGCGCTGCCAGGGCTGTGGTGATTGCGTGCTGCATCTGACCGGGGGGATCTGCCCGGTCACCCGCTGTGCCAAATCGATATTTCACGGCCCTTGCGGCGGATCGGTCCAGGGGATCTGCGAAGTGGACAAGGAGGTCAAGTGCGGCTGGCAGTTGATCATTGACCGGCTCGTCAGTCTTGAGCAGATGGAAAACTATGGGAAACTCAAGCCGTATAAGGGCTGGGATACATCACGGGATGGCGGCCCCCGGCGCATTATCAGGGAGGATATGGTGTAATGAAAGCAGGAAGCAATCTTGAGAGAGTGCTGGAAGCCGGACATTTTGCCGTTACCGCTGAATGCGGACCTCCCCGGGGGGCAGATGCGGACAAGGTTCTGAAAAAAGCTGAACTGGTCAAAGGCAACGTCGACGCCTGCAACGTCACTGACAATCAGACCTCGGTGGTTCGCATGAGCTCAATTGCCGGCTGTATGCTCGTCCAGCAGAGCGGTACCGAGCCGTTGCTGCAGATGGTGGTCAGGGACCGTAATCGGATTGCCCTGCAGTCCGATCTGCTCGGGGCATCTGCCTTGGGAGTCAGGAATCTGCTCTGTCTCTCAGGCGACCACCAGAAATTCGGCGATGATCCCCAGGCCAAGAACGTTTTCGACATCGACTCTATCCAGCTCATCCACATGGTTAAGACCATGAGGGACGAAGGGGTGTTCCCTTCCGGTGACAAGCTGGAGGGCGCGCCAAAGTTTTATATCGGCTGCGCTATAAACCCATTTGCCGATCCGTTTGAAATACGGGTACCCAGATTCAAGCTCAAGATCGATGCCGGCGCTGATTTCGTGCAGACCCAGTGCATCTATAACATGGACAAGTTCAAGCGATTTATGGAGGAGGCCAGAAAACAGGGTCTCCACGAGAGAACCAAGATTCTGGCCGGGGTCACCCCGCTGAAATCGGCCGGTATGGCCAAATTCATGAACCGGATGGTGGCCGGCATCGAGATTCCCGAGGAGTTCATCAAGCGCATTGCCGATGAGCCCAAGGAAAAGCAGGCGGCCAAGGGTATCGAGATGTGCATCGAACAGATCCAGGAAATAAAAGAAATGGAAGGTATCGCAGGTGTGCATGTGATGGCAATCGAGTGGGAAGAAAAGCTTAACGAGATCATCGGTGGTGCGGGCTTGCTGCCCCGACCGATGGTCGAGCAATAAAAAACAAACCTAGCTTTCATGTCTTAAGGAGGACACAGATGGCAGACAAGAAGCTGATCCTTTTGGTAGATGACGATCCTGATTTCGTCGAAGCGGTTCGCGTCATTGTCGAAAACGGCGGCTACGAAGTGGAGGTCGCATACGACGGCCAGGAAGGACTGGAAGCGGTGGCCGAGCGCAAACCGGATCTAATCGTGCTCGATGTCATGATGCCGGTGATGAACGGTCATGAGGCCTGTGCCAAGCTCAAGGGCAGTGAGGAGACGGCGGACATTCCGATTATTCTGCTGACCGCGGTGGCCGACCGGGTCACCACCTCCACCTATACCCATCGAGATATGCTGGAGTCAGAGGCTGAGGATTATATGCCCAAGCCGGTTGAGCCGGGTGAGCTGCTGGAACGAATTCAAAGCTGGGTGAGCTGAGCCGCGGTGCTGCAGTCCTGGCTTCAGCTGCCTGCAGGCCCACGCGCAGGCGCGGCCAGGTCTGAAACAACAAGAACCGGAGCAGGTCTATGGACGCGTTGCGTGTATTGATCATCGACGACGAAAAGGTAATCCGTGACGGAGTCGAACGGTCTCTGGCCGGTAAGAATTATCAGATCGCCAAGGCCGAAAGCGGGGAGGTAGGCATAGAGATGATCGAGCAGAACGGCTATGATGTCGTGCTGCTCGATCTGATGATGCCGGGCATCGACGGTTTTGGGGTGCTGGACTGGATCAAGGAACACCGGCCGCAGATCGAAGTGATCGTCATCACTGGTTTTGCCACCGTTTCCAAGGCGGTGACGGCGATGAAGCAGGGCGCCTTCGATTTTGTCGGCAAACCCTTCACCCCGGATTACATACGTATCGTTGTCAAGCGGGCGATGGAAAAGATCAGTCTCGAGACTGAAGCACGCAGCCTGCGCGAAGAGCGCATTTTAAGCATGGAGGCGATCCAGAATGAGCAGAGCCTGCTGAAAACGGTATTCGGCTGCATGGTGGAGGCCGTCCTCATCACCGATCCCGATTCGGTGGTTGTCCATCACAATCCCGCAGCGATTAAAATGCTCGATATTCAGACCGACCCGGTGATCGGCAAGCCGCTGTCCGTTTCAATCAACGACATGGCTGCGGTGCAAATGGTCCGCGAAGCAATCGCCGACAACCGGGTCGTCACCCGCGAGTTTGCCCCGGGCACGGTTTCCAGACGGTACCTCAGGGCCCATTGCGCCCCGGTGATTTCCTCGACCAGAGACGGCGACAAGGTGCTGGGTTCGGTGACCACTTTCGAGGATGTTTCGACCCACAAGGAAATCGACAAGATGAAGTCCGAATTCGTTGCCATGGTCGCCCATGAGCTGAAATCGCCATTGGCCTCCATCGAACAGATGATCTATGCCCTGCAGATCAACTGCAAGTATGAAGAAGCCAATAACTGCAACCGGCTGCACGGCCGGATGACGGTGCGCACCAAGGATCTGCTCAGGCTCATTGAGAACCTGCTCAACCTGTCCAAGCTGGAAAGCGGTACTGTCGTATTCAACCTGGAGCGTACCAACGGGCACGAAATAATCGAAGATATCCTGGAAGTGGCCAGGCCGCAGGCAGAAGCCAAGGAAATCTCGGTTCATTTCAATCCCTGTGCAGAAGACTGGTGGTTTAACGTCGATTATGACCACATGCGCACCGCCATTATGAACGTCGTTTCCAACGCGGTGAAGTATACCCCGGAAGGAGGGGATATACGGATCACGACTTCAGTGTCCGGCGGCTTTGTCAATCTGGTATTCCAGGATTCGGGAATCGGGATCCCCAAAGACGATCTGCCCCATATCTTCGATCGTTTCTACCGGGTTAAGGGAAAAGCCACCAGGCATATTACCGGATCCGGGCTCGGGCTTTCCCTGGTGAAAGAGGTGGTGGAA
>JARFQM010000433.1 GCA_029287755.1 Desulfofustis sp.
ACCCTGGCAGGGCAGTCTTGCCATTTCCGGGGTGGACGCCGAGTTGCTCAAGCGCCGGGCGAGAACGCTCACCGCCGATCCGGATCTGATGTTGCAGATTGGGCCGGCAGGTGGCTCTCTGGTGGGCAGGGTGGCCGTCTCGCAGGCCCTGCTAGAAGTCGCATACATCGATCGCTCGGCCTCCGAGTCACGCGACGTCGTCTTCGTCGACGCAGCTGCGCAATCGTCTTCCTGGCCGTTTCATTACGATATAGACGTGGCTCTTGGCGAGGATGTCCAGGTTAAAGGGCATGGTCTGGCCGGCAGGCTCGAGGGGCAGTTGAATGTTGCCAGCAATCCCAACAACATCATCGTTGGCCGAGGTTTTCTGGATATCGCCGATGGCAGTTTCGCTATTTACGGCAGCCCGTTGACCATAGCCAGGGGGCGGCTGTCCTTCAATGGAGGCCCGGTGGATAACCCGGGCCTTGATATCAAGGCCTCAAAAAAGGTGGAAGAAGCGGGTTTTGGTTCCGAAGGCGTGGAAGTGGGGGTCTACGTTACCGGCAGCGCCGCCGATTTCGAGATGGAACTCTTTGCGGTACCATCCATGGAAGATAACGATATACTGGCCTATATTCTCCTCGATAAACCTTTGAGCAGGGACGGCGACGAGAGTGCCGGGCTGGTCAGTGCGGCAGCCCAGGCCCTCGGTCTGGGTAAAGGCACGAGGCTGCTCAGTGATGTCAGTTCCATGCTGCCCGTTGACGATATCCGGGTCGAGGGCAGGATAGAGAGTCAGGACACCTCGCTGGTTGTCGGTAAAAATCTTTCCGAGCAACTCTCGGTGAGCTATGATTACAATTTATTTAAGAACGCCGGCTCCTTCAGGGTACGTTATGAGTTCGGCAAGGGCTTCTCGGTGGAGAGCAGAAATTCCATGGAGTCGAATGCAGTCGAACTCTTATACTCCTTGGAGAGGTAAACGTATCTGCACCCGAAGGGTGCAGAACAATATGATTTTTGGGGAATCGACATGAGCCTGCAGGAACAGATATCCGCTGAGCTGAAGACGGCGATGAAAAACAAGGATCGGGTCAGGACCGATGCGGTCAGAGTGCTTATCGGCGAGTTTCAGCGCCAGCCCGAAAAGGAGCTGAGCGATCAACAGGTGACGGGCATCATCAGGAAGCTGATAAAATCCGAGAAGGATCTGCTGGCCGTTTCCGGGGCCCAGGACTCGGGTTTTATAGAAGTCCTGGAAGGGTATCTGCCCAGACAGGCAAGCGAGGAAGAAATTAGAAGGTGGATTACCGAAAATATCGATTTCAGTGAGTTCAACAACAAGATGCAGGCCATGAAACCGATCATGGCCCACTTTGCCGGCAACGCTGACGGCACTGCGGTCAAAAAGGTCCTCCAGACCTTCGACGACTGAACCGCCGGCTCCCGCGCTTTTCTCTCGTGTTAAGACAGGTCTGAAGATGTTCAAGCGGTTGAAGAAAAAAGAGAAAATTCTTATCCTCGGGCTCGGCGGGGTGGGTTACTACCTGGCCAAGCGGCTGCAGCATGAAGAGTATGCGGTAACCGCCGTCGAACCCAACCCGGAACGCTACCGGTACGGTGATGAAACACTTGATGTCCGGCTGATCCGCGGCGAGGCGATGGACATAAAATGCTGGCGGGAAGCGGACGCCGCTTCCATGGCCTGCGTCATCTGCGTCACCGACAACGACGCGGTCAACATGATGTCCGCCCAGATAGCCGACAAGTTCGGCATCCCTTACAAGATAGTCAGGGTTCATTCTCTGCAGTTCGGACTGCCGGGATCGCTGCTCGGCGGCGAGGACCTGAAGATCGACCTGCTGATCCATCCCGAGGAAATGGTAGCCCAGGAGATAACCAGGCTGATCAAGCTGCGCCACGGCAACGAGGTGATTGAAAGTGCCGATCAGAAAATTCAGCTGCTGGCCGCCAGGATTACCCATGACTCCCAGTTTGCCGATCAGAAGCTCAAAGATATTTCCCTCAAATATTCAAGCTTTGCCTTTCGGGTGGTGGCAGTTGCCAGGGGCATCACCACCATTATCCCCGATGGCGAGTTCGAGATTCTGCCCCACGACCAGATCGTAGTGATGACCGACAGCGAACATTTGCCCGAGATGATGAAAATCGCCGGTGTTCCAGAGGGACTGCGGCAGCGGGTGTTGATTGTCGGCGGCGGCCGGATTGGCTGCCGGGTGGCCGAACTGTTGAAAAAATCGGTCGAGATCACCCTGATCGAACGGGATGGAGAACGGGCCCGGGAACTTGCCGGTCTGCTGACCCATGTGCAGGTGCTGCACGGTGACGGCTCCAAGGCCGAGGTCCTCAACCTGGCGGGCGTCCAGGATATCGACACCTTCATTACCACCACCGGCAGCAACGAAACCAATATCATGAGTTCGCTGCTGGCCAAAAATATGATGTCGGGCGGCAACAACAACGGCAACGACAACGGCACCGAAAAAACCATTGCCGTAGTCAGCGAAGAGGATTACCAGGTGCTGGCGGCCACTATCGGGCTCGATATCGCCCTGAATAAAAAAGTGATGGCGGCCGGTGAAATCATGAAGCATATCCGCCGTAGCGAACTGCTCTCCGCCGCCCACCTGCACGGCTTCGATGCCGAGGTGGTGGAACTGGTAGCGGCGCCCGGTTCTCCCATCACCAAAAAACCGCTCGCCAAACTCGATCCCTCCTATCAAGGCAAGCTGCTGATCGGCGGTGTCTATCGCGACGGTGTGTGGCAGGTGGCGGTTGGCAGTACCCATATCGCCGCCCACGAGCGGGTCATCGGAGTCTGCCTGTCGATGCAGCTCATAGAGATGAGAAAGCTGTTTTCTGTGTGATTCCCCCACCCCCATCGGCGGCAAGCGCTGCGTAGGGCAATTACGAGATCCTTCCTACCCCCTGTCTTCCGGTTGGCTGCCTCAGGCGTCGACAGCCTCTCCTGTCATTTCCAGCCAGGTTGACAATCAAGCTGGCTTTCTCCTGCCATCGTGAATAATTAAGAATAATCTACCAACGAAGGCGGATCCCCGGCGGGACCTCATCTTCATTGCAGCAGGAGAATTAAATGCAAAAATATTTGAAAATATTCGTAATCTTATCACAAGTTCTTGGGGCCGGACCCCTCTCTTCCATGGCGCTGGCTGCAGCAGTCCCGGTTACCGGTTCTGCCGGCTCAGTTCTGCAGGTCGAAGAATTCGCGGTGTTTGATGAGCCCTGGGCCATGACTTTTCTGCCCGGCGGCGATCTGCTGGTTACCGAGAAATCAGGTACTCTATTGCTGGTCAGCGCCGACGGTAAATCAAAAAGCGCGGTGGCCGGGGTACCGGAGGTGGCCTACGGGGGGCAGGGAGGGCTGGGTGATATTATACTCCACCCAGAATATGAGAGTAATTCCACTGTCTACCTCTCCTATGCCGAGCAAGGCCGGAACGGCAAAAAGGGAGCGGCGGTGGCCATGGCACGTTTCGACCACGATCCTTCCAGGCCGGCGCTGAATGACCTCAAGGTTATCTGGCGTCAGCACCCCAAAACCACCGGCAGCGGCCACTACTCGCATCGCCTTGCCTTCAGTCCCGACCACAAACTGTTTATCACCTCCGGTGAGCGGCAGAAACAAAAACCGTCCCAGGACATGACCCAGAATCTCGGCAAGATAATCCGGCTCAATCCGGACGGCTCGGTACCTCCGGACAATCCCTACCAGGATAAGGGGGAACTGGCGCTGACCTTCTGGTCAATCGGCCACCGCAATCTCCTGGGAATCGCCTTTGACCGGGACGGGCGTCTGTGGACCCACGAAATGGGACCGCGACATGGGGACGAGTTCAATCTTATCGTTCCTGGAGATAATTACGGCTGGCCCCTCGTTTCCTGGGGGGACCAGTATTCGGGCACCGATATACCCGATCACGACACCCGTCCCGACCTTAATGCTCCAGAAATCTACTGGGTGCCCACCGTCGCACCATCGGGCCTGATCATCTACAGCGGGACGGTGTTTCCAGAGTGGCGCGGCCAGGCATTCATCGGCGGACTGGCCTCGAAGTCGCTGCTGCGCATCAAGATTGAGGGCGACAGCGCCGAAGAAGTCGAACGCTTCTCGATGGGCAAGAGAATCCGTGAGGTGGAGCAGGGCCCCGAGGGGGCAATATGGGTTCTGGAGGACAAGAGCGGCGGCCGTTTGCTGAAACTCTCGAAAAGCTAGTCAGTCATCCTCTGAATATCCTGCCGACAAGTAAGTTTGCGAGTAAGCCAAGATGGGCGAGCAGGGCGAGCCCCAACTATCCTCGATAGGCAAACCTTCAATTGTTAGGCTTAGTGCTTATGCTTGTGGTATGGGGTGCAGGAGATTGCTTGGATTAATTGCCTGGCTTTTTCATAATCTTAAAAGTTCCAGGTAGTTGATCAGGCGGTGCAGACAAGATCTACAGAGGAGGACGAGGGTATGGCTATTATTACTATTTCCCGGCAGGCAGGAAGTTTGGGCGATGAGATAGCCAGGGAAGCGGCCCGCACGCTTGGCTACGATTTCATAGAAAAAGTGCAAATTAGTGAGATTCTCTCGAGGCTTGGCTTCTCGACATCCGAGATTGACAGGCTTGATGAGAAAAAGCCTTCTATCTGGCAAACCCTCACCATACAGAAAGAGTTGTTCGCCAATTACATTAAAGCTGCTGTATACGAGCTTGCAACCCGAAAAAATGTAGTGATCGTCGGACGAGGGGGGCAGGTAATATTAAAGGATATACCGGGGGTTTTGCATGTAAGGATCATTGCTCCTTATGGGTTGAGAGTGCAGCGATTAATGGAGCAAAGAGGCTATAAAGATGATGACGCCAAGCGGATGCTGCGGCAAAGAGATAGAGACTCGTCTGGATACTTAAACACCTATTTTGACGCCAATTCGTCTGACAGTGACCTGTATGATTTAGTCCTCAATACCCGGGTGCTGACAATGGAAAAGTGTGTCGAAACTATCGCCTGCGCAGTTGCTGAAGACGCGATCAAAGACGGCCCACCCACCTCAGAATTACTCTATGACCTGGCGCTGAAATACAAGGCGAAGGCAGCTATTTTGAAAGTCAACGGCGGGGGAGATATCATAAATCTGGAACTGACAAACGGCGTTGCCACACTTTCGGGACTGGTTGAGTCCTCCGCTGCCAAAAATGATTGTCAAAGGGTCTTACTGGAGATTCAGGGTATTAAATCAGTAAATAACGACTTGGGGGTCCGAAGTGGCGATGGGCGTATACTGTGAATCGGCATTAGCGCCTGGGCTTACCAATGGCTAAATCACCTCCACCAGTGCTGCTGCTCCCGTAAGGGAAATCCGCCTGTCTCCCGGCCAGAGTGCGCTCGGTTCCGCTTGAATTATTTTTGCTTTTTGTCAGTGCTGCGCTGGATCGACTGGTACAACCGTTTTACCAGGGCCTGATTGTAGCCGTGCGATGTCATGTTGGCGACGATTCGTCCTCTGATGGGGAAACCGAGTAGATTAAGGTCTCCGATCAGGTCCAAAATCTTGTGGCGTACGAACTCGTCGGGATAGCGAAGCTCCGTGTTCAGGACCTTGCCTTCATGCATGATGATATGGGAATTGAGATACCCGCTGCCCACTTTTCCGAGTCTCTGGGCCATCTCGATATTCTCGAAGGTATTGAATGATCGAGCGGGGGCTATTTCTTCGGCAAAAGATCCTTTTTCAGGGTTGAACGTATAAAGCTGTTCACCTATGGGCTGAGGGTAATCCACACGCATCGTTATTTCAAAACCCTCGAAAGGTTCCGCATAGACGTGCTTTTCATGGCTTTTTTCCTTGCCCACCACCACTTTTTTCCTGATCACGGCAACCTTGGCAGGTGCCTGCTGTTCCACAATCCCTACCTTGGCTATGAGGTCATTAAAGTCCTTGGCTGAGCCGTCTATGTTGGGTATCTCGTCATCCACCTTTATGAGTACATTGGTTATGCCGTAGATGGAAAAGGCAGCCATAAGATGTTCAACTGTGCGAACCTGCTGCCTGCCGTTTTCCAGGGTGGTTGAGTTGGCAGAGAACATTTTCCCTGGATCGGTTTGAGAAAAGTTTTCAAGCGAAGTGATATGACCGGGGATGGTCTGACCGTCCAGGGTTTGAAAGACAATGCCTTCGTTTACTCCCAGAGGGCTCAGGATAATGCCCGTTTTTCGACCACTTAGAAGTCCCACCCCATTAAGGACAACGTTTTCACCGATGGTACGTTGAGGGTCGGTAGAAACGATTACATCTACCGTACCGGCAGGGGTGGAAGATTTCTGCTCTGTGTCGTCCAGTCCTCTTTCCACCAGGGCCGTGGCCCCGTTTCTTGACGGTCGATGAGTAATGGCAGAGTCCACTTTCTCGAGCAGAGCTTCAAGGTGAAGCGGTTTCTCCATGAAATCGAAGGCTCCGGCTTTTATGGCGGTGACTGCCGTTTCGATCCCGGCATGGCCGCTCATCATGATGACGGGCAGCGCTGGGAAGCGTTCGTGTAAACGCTTCAGAAGTTCCAATCCGTCAACACCCGGGAGCCATATATCCAGCAGGACCAGAGAGGGTTCCTGGGCATCGAGGCTCTGCCAGAAGCTTTCTGCATCCTGAAAGGCAACGGTCTTATACCCTTCGTCTGCCAGAATTCCCGAGACGGTGGAACAGATCTGGGGTTGATCATCTACTATACAAATTGGGTTCATATCCAGTGGTCCCAGCTATTAATAAAAAGCACCTGTAAACGACTCATCATAAATGATTTTGCCAAAAAGTGCTGTGAAGATAGTTACGATGTGAGCAATATTCCACTATTTTCCCCGGGAGGAAAATTTTATTTATACTGGAAATTCCCCAGTCCGCCTTGCTTGATCTGGGGAAGGAATAAAAAAAAGGTTGAGCCGGATGACCTTGTCGCCTGCCAATTCAATCGTTGCCGAGGCGACCATGTTTTCCCTGCTGTACTGGGATAGAACGGCGCATGGCCGGGTGCGGCCCGACTTGTGAATTTCTCCCAATTCAGCCCAGACCGGGGCATCGTCGGCGATCTTGTCCAGATTCTTCGCCAGGTACTCCAGCATACCCTGCTTCCCCTGCACCGGTTCAGATTGAACCTGGGATTTCAGCTCAATATCATCAGCGATATATGGTTCGAAATATTTCAGGTTTCGATTGTTCATCATCCGGGCATACGCTTTTATTGCGTCGTACTCTGTAAGTGCCATGGCGTGTTCCTTCTTAGCGGTCTTTCACTGAGCAGATACGGTTAAATGTACCTAAAGTGTCACGATTATACTCCAGCAATATAATAACTCTTTCCGGCAGGGCCGCGGTCTCCTGCACTCCCATACTCTACCTCAGGGGTGACCTTGAGGAGATCACCGCGTGCCGAAAGAGGGGGTTACCATCAGAATCACGACAGCCAGAAACATAAATAGGGCAATGGCTACAAACCCGGACCAACCGATTCCCAAATCACCCAAAACGCCCACCAGAGCCGGTACCACCCCGGATCCTACAATCATGCCCACGGTCACCACCAAGGCGGTGGTAACGTTCTGGTACCAGGCCTCGCCAATCTCGGCCAGACATGACAACTGGGCGGGAAACATGACTGCGATCAGAGCCGGCTGGAAGACCACGACAACGGCAAGCAGGCGGCCCTCGGCCACGCTGATCAGCCCGGTCAGCAGGCCGGTGAACAGCAGGACCATGATGATGGTGTTTCTCTTCCCCATGTATTTGATTATGGGTCCTGCCGATAATAATACGGAAATACTGATAATGCGCGACAGCGTCACCAGCGAATTCACCTGTTCCGCCGACCAGCTTGAGTGCTCCACCAGGTAGGCCGGCAGTATGGAGTACACCCCGTGCAGGCCTGCCAGGGAGGTTGAAAACATGAGCATACCCACGTAGGCATGCGGCAGACGAAGAATGGTGCCCATGGTGCTTAAGTTGGGTTTGGCGCCGCTTCCACTTCCCGGGGTGCCCAGGAAGTAAAACGCAATCGCGGCGCTGCCGGCCAGGCCGGCGAGCACCAGGAGCACACCGCGCCAGCCCAGCAGGGGAACGGCTGTCAGCACGATCAGCGGGGCCAGCAGCACGGCGCCGTTGGAGCCGAGTTCATGAAAAGAAAAGGCGGTGCTTCTTTTTTCGATACTGATTTTGCTGTTTATCATGGCGATTCCGGAGGGGGCATAGGTGCCGCCGCCGGCCCCGATACAAATCATTCCGCACGCCAGGGTCACCCAATTGCCTGCCCTGGCCGAAATAACCAGACCGACAATTATCATGAGGAGCGCGGCAACAACCGTAGTGCCGTGCCCGAACCAGGCGGTCAGGTAGCCGGAAAAGATCATCACCAGTGAAAAACTGATGCTGACCAGCAGAAACAGCGTTCCCACGGTGGCGAGTGAAATCGACAGCTCTTCCTGGAGATAGGGCATCAGGGGAGAAAATATCGCCCGCCCAACCACAGAGAAAAATACGGCAATGCTCAGCAGGAAGATGAGCGCACCACCTCCCGGTCCCTGCCCAATGGTCCTGTCGTTTTTTTCAGTCATAGGGGGGTTATACTGTTTTTGTGGAGTTTTGCTATATCGCTCTGCTGGTCGAAGGCGATTATGGTTCCACGGGGTGCCAGTCTGCAAGGGCCCAAACCGCAATTATTATACCCCTTCCAGAGTAGATGGTGGCGCTGCGACCTTCCTTGCTGGTGAACCGCACAGGAACCATGGCTGTTCCCCGAACCATCTGATCAGTTCCGAAAGGCATGGGGCGTCCTTACCGTTCAACTTATGATTATTTTTCTTGGCCAAACGTTTCCTTTAGGGAAATGAAAATTACAGTAGTGCAATGGGCGGTATTTTCCATTCCCTGCAGATAAGAAAAATAAACGCACAAACTATCATGCCAATCAGTTTAGGGGTGTACTTATGAAAATTGGCGTACCGAAAGAAACTCATGAGGGCGAACGGAGAGTTGCAACCACGCCGGACGTCGCCGTGCTTATCCAGAAGCTTGGCTTTGAGGTAGCGGTCGAATCAGGGGCCGGCGCGGCAGCGAAATTCACCGACGATGCCTATCTGGATGCGGGTGCTGAGCTCGTCAATGATGCATCGAGTCTTTATGACCAGTCAGATATCATCTTGAAAGTTCGGGCTCCGAAAATCAGTGAGTGCGAGCTTTTGCAAGAAGGACAGACGCTGATCAGTTTTATTCAGCCGGGTCAAAATGAAGAGTTGATGAACGTTCTGGCGGCACGCAGGATCTCGGTGCTGGCAATGGACTCTATCCCGCGAATTTCAAGGGCTCAGAAAATGGATGCCTTGAGCTCCATGGCAAATATCGCCGGGTATCGGGCTGTTGTCGAGGCCGCGCAGCATTTTGGCAGATTCTTTACCGGCCAGATTACCGCCGCGGGAAAGATACCGCCGGCGAAGGTATTGGTTATCGGTGCCGGTGTCGCCGGCCTTTCGGCAATCGGCGCTGCCAAAAGCATGGGGGCGATCGTTCGAGCCTTCGATACCCGCCCTGAAGTCAAGGAGCAGGTCGAGAGCATGGATGGCGAATTCCTGATGCTCGACTTTGCCGACGAGGATGGCACGGGGGTGGGCGGTTATGCCAAGGTCATGAGCGCCGAATTCATCGAGGCGGAGATGAAGCTTTTCGCAGAACAGGCGCGTGAAGTCGACATCATTATCACCACTGCGCTCATACCAGGCAAGCCGGCACCCGAGCTGGTCACCGAGGAGATGGTGACCAGCATGAAAGAGGGAAGCGTCATCGTCGATCTGGCGGCGGAAATGGGAGGCAACTGCAAACTTACCGAAGCGGACAAGGTTCTTATCAAGCACGGGGTTACCATTATCGGCTATACGGACCTTCCTTCGAGGCTCGCCACCCAGTCCAGCCAGCTCTACGCTACCAACCTGCGTCATCTGCTGACCGATCTGACCCCTGAGAAGGATGGACAGATAAATATAAATATGGATGATGAGATCATTCGCGGGGCCACGGTAATCAAAGATGGGGAAATAACCTGGCCTCCACCTGCCCCGCAGATCTCGGCTGCTCCAGCCCAACCGACCGCTGCGCCCGTTGTCGAAAAAGCGGAACAGAAGAAGAGGCGCCCTTGGGTCCCGCTGCTGGTTTTAGTCGCCGGCGCGATAACCATGCTGGGGATCGGCAGCGTCGCGCCTCCTGCGTTCATGTCGCACTTTACCGTGTTCGTGCTGGCCTGTTTCGTGGGCTACATGGTCATCTGGAACGTGACTCCGTCGCTGCACACTCCGTTGATGAGTGTCACCAATGCCATCAGCTCGATCATCATAATCGGTGCCCTTCTGCAGATTTCATCCGACAGCGGTCTCATTGTCCTGCTCGCCGCTGTCTCGATTCTCATAACCAGCGTCAATATATTTGGCGGCTTTGCGGTTACTCAGCGGATGCTGTCCATGTTCAGGAAATAGGAGAATGCTCATGTCACAGGGAACTGTTACGGTCGCGTATATCGGCGCGATTATCTTATTTATCCTGGCCTTGGGCGGTCTCAGCACCCAGGAGACATCCAGAAGGGGAAATCTGTACGGTATGTCCGGCATGGCCCTGGCCCTGCTGGCCACCTTGATCGGCGTCGTTTCTGACAATTACTTCATATTATTTCTCGGAGTGCTCATCGGCGGCTCCATCGGGCTGCTATTGGCTAAAAAGGTTGAGATGACGCAGATGCCCGAACTGGTCGCCATTCTGCACAGTCTTGTGGGGATGGCGGCGGTGCTGGTAGGGTTTGCCAACTTCATGGACCACACCATCGTCCTGACCGGAGTTGAGAAGACAATCCACGATGTGGAGACCTATCTCGGCATCCTCATCGGCGCCCTGACCTTCTCCGGCTCAGTTGTTGCGTTTCTCAAGCTAAGCGCCAGGATCAGCGGCAAACCGCTGACCCTGCCCTTCAGGCACTGGTTCAATCTCATTTTGCTGCTCTTGGCAATCTGGCTCTGTTTCAGGTTTGTCGATCTGTCTGCGGCCGGCGGCGGTATGTTGCCACTGATCGCCATGACTGTCATCTCCCTGGTCTTTGGCGTACACATGGTCATGGCCATTGGCGGGGCGGACATGCCGGTGGTGGTTTCCATGCTCAACAGTTATTCGGGGTGGGCCGCCGCCGCTACGGGTTTCATGCTGAGCAACGATCTGCTGATCGTTGTCGGGGCCCTGGTTGGCAGCAGCGGTGCGATCCTGAGCTACATCATGTGCCGGGCGATGAACCGCAACTTTATCTCGGTTATCGCCGGGGGCTTCGGAACCTCGGGAGGCGAGGTGGCCGAGGGTTCCGAAGCGGAGGCCGGTGAAGTACTGGCCATAGAAGCCACAGAGGCAGCCGAGCTGCTGCTTGAGGCCAGAGAAGTAATGATCATCCCTGGGTATGGCATGGCTGTGGCCCAGGCCCAGCACGTGGTAAACGACATCACCCGGAAACTGCGGGACAAGAAGATCAACGTACGTTTCGGCATCCATCCGGTTGCCGGCCGCATGCCCGGTCATATGAACGTATTGCTTGCCGAGGCCAAAGTTCCCTACGACATCGTCTTCGAGCTTGATGAAGTCAACGATGATTTTCCCGAGGTGGACGTTTCAATCGTCATTGGCGCCAACGATATCGTCAACCCGGCGGCCCAGGAGGTGCCGGACAGTCCGATCGCCGGCATGCCGGTACTGGAGTGCTGGAAAGGCAAGACCACCATCGTCCTGAAGCGTTCCATGGCTACCGGGTATGCGGGTGTGGCAAACCCTTTGTTCTATAAAGAGAACACCCGGATGTTGTTTGGCGATGCCCGGGAAAGCCTCGGTGCCGTCTTCAAGCACCTCGACTGATGTGCCCCCATAGACGAGGTGCTGATGGCTAGCCTGGGCTGTTCAGCTCATTCCCAGGGCTACATGAATGGCGGTTTATCAGTATTCTCGCCTGTCATCAGCAGAACTGTTCAAGACGGGACAAGTCTTCACTATTCATCAGATAAAAGTCAGGATGAGTGCGGGACCTTTGCAGCCTTCCCTCTCACGATCCACAGCTTTACAGATCACTACAGACCCCGCTGGTAGTCAACCACCGTGCATAGCCACATAGTGGCATTTTTTGTGCGTATTGGGTGGTTATAATATCAGTAAAGAAACCTTGCGTTGCGTCGGGGTGCGCCTCTGAGTGAAATCCCCGGTCGGTCAGTATTTCGATGAATCTATAAACAAGGGAGGAAATACTATGACTGGAAAAAACGAAATATTCAATTTTCAGAAGATGTGGACCTGGCTTTACGGCTATCCTGCGCATGACAGGGACTACTACATGAAGCATGTGGCCAAACTCGATGAGCACTGGGTTAATAGCTGCCCGCTATGCAACAGCAGCGAGGTGAAAGACTGCGACGGCTGCGAGATGCTGTGGAAATCAGAAAGGGGGTCGCTGTGTACCGACTCCGGTTCACCGCTGTATAAATGGCAAAATACCGGGACAGAATACCCGGATGACCGCTGTTACTATGCAAGTCAGACTGCGGTGCTGGCCATGAAGTTTCTTCAGGGCCACTCCCGGTAGGATTGCGGCCCAGCTGCGTGATCACAAAATAATATCCTCATCCTGTTCCAGGTTGGAACATCACACTGCCAGCGGAATTGTCCCCTACCGCAGACCGCCACATTGTTCCGTTTATTTGTTAGGGAAAGGTGACTATCTTTAAATTCCGGCCGTCACCTCACGACTCATGGCAGCATCTCAAAACGACGACCTGTCGCACCAATGAAGGATGTGCGGTCTTCCTTCACGTGCTGAAATTGGCCAAATGACCGTCAGAGTATTGTCAACTAAGAGAGGAGGAAGTCATGCCAACATTTGTGAGCCTGGTAAACCTAACTGATCAGGGAATGAAAAATGTCAAAGAATCGCCCCAGCGCTTTGAAGCGTTTCAGGCGATGGCTGAAAAAGCGGGTATTAACATCAAGAGTGTCTACTACACCCAGGGACAATACGACATGGTGACGATCCTTGAGGGATCAGATGAAGCGGCTATGGTAGCGTTCCTTAAACTGGTCTCTCTGGGCAATGCACGCACTCAGACGATGCGGGCGTTCTCGGTGGATGAGATGAAAGGATTTATAAGCAAGATGCCTTGAACTTAGGTCGTAATGTATAGATAAACTGGAAGAGGAGCTGGCGAGCCGGTTCTTGATCCCAGAGAGCACACGGATACAACCAATGCTGTTTTGACTTTTAAGTTCGAAATTCTGGAAAAATCTGATCTATCTCTTCTAGCGCGTCTTTGTACTCCGCATATTTTTCCTGCAGAGCGGAGCGGCGGCGCTTTGATTTAGCTGCCACAATATCAACAGCAGAATCCACAGACTTACCATTCTTGACCAGCCTGTGTATGTGCTCTACTTCCTCAATCTCGGCGATCCAACCCTCTTGTCGGCTACTTTTGTCTTTGACTACGTTGATCAGGTAGCTTCGGAGTTGCTTGTCCAACAGATCATCAGACTTGTCCAGTCTATTAATTTGCGCGAGCAGCATATTTTTAAAGGAAGGCTCTTCCATATTCTGGGCCTCATAGCCAAAAGGAGGTGAGGAATCATCCCTCTTAATAATTCTACTTTGCCCACACTAGCTAGTCAATTTCATCTGAGCAATTCCCTGAGGACTCTGCCCGGGCACATCTCTTTCACTTCTGCCTTAATCGTGCTTAGAGTCTTATCCAGGCAGTGAGGGAAAAACGAGACCGGCATGCAGATAGGCGACCTGGTTATTGCTGACCATCCTGAAAGTAAATCCAGTATATTGACTCGATGCTACGGCATTGTTCTTGAGATATCAAAGGCAGGTTCTGTCACAATAAAACTGGCCGATGGTTCTGTGATCAGACGTCAGTGCAATTCCGTCGCAGTGTATGTTCACCCGCCATCAAACTGGCAGGAACTGTTTGAACGACAAGAGGTTCTGTTCAGCCATGCACGGTATCCATTGATGAGTCCTTCTTCAGCAGCAACCCGGCCTAAAAATTGATCCGCAACACCTAGCCGGTCCAATCATTGGGAAATTCATTGCAGCGATGAGCTCACAATTAGAGAGACTGATCCAAGAGTGGTGGGAGCATTCGTTGAAGTTGTGGTAGTGAGTTACATGCAGGCCGCAGCCCCATCACCATATTCTATCATGAAATCCTGGCGCGGGTGGCGCAGAAGGTGGATTAAATGGAACTCAATGAAAATCAATCTGCTCTGATCCTTGAAATTGACGACCGTGGAGAAATCTTCGTAGAGGTCGCCTCCAGCGATCACGAGGGAGTAACTGCCTTGTTGTGCCAAGCGATCGCCGAAAAGCTGCTGGCGGATGAGAAATTTCAGGAAGAGTTGATGGCTATCATCGATGATGACCAGTGATGATTTTAAATTCGGCACTATGCTGTTGGCTTACTCTAAAAATTGGGATCAGGACGGCATGGGCAGAGAACTGTTTCTCACCCGTCGACTGAGAGTAGATCATTGCTCAAAGGATAATTGAAGATGTACATACCAGAGTCTATTACTAGTAGGAGCGATTACCAGGAATGCGCCAGATTTCATGGACATACCTGTATGGGGCTGACCATAGGCTATTTGGCCGCCAGGTGTGCCCTCGAGCATTTACAGGTTGACAGGTCCATAGACGAGGAATTGGTTGCCATTGTCGAAAACGATGCCTGCTGCTGTGATGCGGTACAGGTTTTAACGGGGTGTACATTCGGCAAGGGCAACTTTTTCTTTAAGGACCATGGAAAAATGGCTTTCACCTTTGGTAACAGATCTACGGGTAAATCAATCAGGCTTGTGCTCAAGCAGGAGGTGTTGGACCCTCCCGAGGAAGAGAGCAGATTGCGCACCTTGATACGCTCGGGAGAAGCCTCGTCTGACGAGATACGCAGATACGAAAAACTCTCAGAAAGCCGGTTAAAATATCTTTTTGCCGCGGGTCCCGGTACTTTTTTCGATATTCAGGAATTAGCTGATCCGCTGCCGCCCAGCGCAACCATCGCCCCATCGATAGCCTGCGACAGCTGTGGAGAGATGGTTATGGAGACCAAATTAGAAAATCACCATGGTCGAAAAGTATGCCGGGCATGTGAGCTTTAGATGATATCGACCTTATCCTCTGCCAGGCATCTTGTGCTGGAGCGGATTGATTTTCACCCATAACTTCATCACCGCAGAAAAGACACTGTTCTACCCGATTGTTCTGAACGCATTCCCCGAAAAGAGGGGTGCTGTGCCTCTCTGATTCTGACAGCTGTTTCTGATCCTGGAAGGCTGCCCTTACAACCTCGGCCCCCGGCTCTAACATTTTCTCAGATGAAGGTCTTCCGACCGCGGCCGGCTGGCGATGCCGCCAAACCTTTTCCGGGGTTGGATCTGACACCTTTCCTAGCGGTAATTTTTAAGCTATGTTGTAGTCGGGGGCAGCATCTTGACCAGGCTGCCCGGCCAGCCTGGTTCACGGGGCAACACCTCCCCAGGCTGTTTCTCTTCAATCCGAAACGAACCACATATCATCGAGGTGAGGCTGCTATGGTAGATATCAAGCACAGCAATATTCTCGAACTCTACGAACTGAGAAAACACGCATTCTCCGGCGGGGGCGACAAGCGCATCGAGCTGCAGCACCAGCGGGGCAAGCTCACCGCCCGGGAACGACTGCAACTGCTCCTCGACGAAGGGTCATTCGAGGAAATCGACAGCCTCAAGGTGGGCCGGGGAGAAATGGTCGGCGGCAACAAGAGCCATCCCGGGGACGGGGTTATCACCGGGCACGGCACCATCAACGGGCGGGAGGTGTTCGTCTTCAGCCAGGATTTCACGGTGGTGGGCGGCTCACTGGGGGAGGGCCATTCGCAAAAGATCTGCAAGGTTATGGACCTTGCCCTGCAGGTGGGCTCCCCGATTATCGGCATCAACGATTCCGGGGGGGCGAGAATCCAGGAGGGTGTCGACGCATTGGCCGCGTACGGCGAGATTTTTCACCGCAACGTTTTCGCCAGCGGGGTGATCCCGCAAATCTCATGCATCATGGGACCATGCGCCGGCGGCGCCGTCTACAGTCCGTCGATGACCGATTTTGTCTTCATGGTCGAGCAGACCTCGCATATGTTCGTGACCGGGCCGAATGTGGTCAAAACGGTCATTCACAAAGATATCAGTTCCGAGGAGTTGGGGGGCGCGGAGGTCCATGCCACCAAGAGCGGCGTCGCCCAGTTTATCTACCCCAACGATATCCTCTGCCTGCGGGGCGTGCGGCAGCTTATCAACTATCTGCCGTCGAACAGCAAGCAGAAGGCGCCGCTGCTCGATCTCAACGATCCGCCGGAACGCACCGACCCGACACTCGACTACCTGGTGCCGCCCAATCCCAACCAGAGCTATGACATGAACGTGCTCATCTACTCGATTCTCGACGGTGCCGAGTTTCTCGAGATAGAATCATTGTTCGCCAACAACATCATCTGCGGCTTCGGCCGCCTCGGGGGCCAAACCATCGGTCTGGTCGCCAACCAGCCGGCGGTATTGGCCGGGGCGCTCGACAACAGCGCCTCGTTCAAGGCCGCGCGTTTCGTCCGCTTCTGCGACGCCTTCAATATTCCACTTGTCTGCCTGGTCGACGTTCCCGGTTTTATGCCCGGGCCGGAGCAGGAGCACGGCGGCATCATACGCCACGGGGCGAAACTGCTCTATGCCTTTTCCGAGGCAACGGTGCCGCGTATTACCGTGATCGTGCGCAAGGCGTATGGCGGAGCCTACGTGGTGATGAACTCAAAACATATTCACTGCGACATCAACTACGCCTGGCCGACCGCGGAAATTGCGGTCATGGGGGCGCGCGGCGCCAGCGAGGTGATTTATCGTCGGGAAATCGGCAAGGCAGATGACCCCGAGGCCGTGCTCAACGAGAAAATGGAAGCCTATCGCGAGCGTTTCATGAATCCGTTTCTCGCCGCCAAGCGGGGGTACATTGATGACGTCATCTTCCCGCACACGACCAGGCACCGGCTCATCCGCACCCTGCAGTTCCTGGAGAGCAAGCAGGCCAGCCGTCCGGACCGCAAACACGGAAACATTCCCCTCTGAGGTAGATCATGTTCAGCAAAGTGCTCATCGCCAATCGTGGTGAAATCGCCCTCCGGATAATCCGCAGCTGCCAGGCTCTGGGGGTGTCGACCGTTGCCGTTTACTCCGAGCCCGATTTCCGTTCCCAGCACGTGCGCCTGGCGGACGAGGCCGTACTCGTGGGTGGTGCACGACCAGCGGAATCGTACCTGCGCCTGGACGCCATTATCGAGGCAGCGCGTGCTACCGGCTGCCAGGCAATCCATCCCGGCTATGGATTCCTCTCCGAGAACGCAGCTTTTGCCGAAAAAGTGATTGCTGCAGGCATGTCCTTTATCGGTCCGCCACCCGGGGTCATCAGCACCATGGGTGACAAGATTGCGGCCAAGAAGCTGGCCATCGAGGCCGGGGTGCCGACAGTCCCCGGCCACAGCGACCCGGTGATAAATCTCGAGCAAGCGCGCGACGCAGCCGGGATGGTGGGCTATCCCGTCCTGCTCAAACCCGCCGCCGGCGGAGGAGGCAAGGGTATGCGCGTGGTCGAGCGGGAGCAGGACCTGGAATCCGCGCTGCAGCTCTGCCAGCAGGAAACCAGAAAATCGTTCGCTGACGATCGAATTTTCGTCGAACGCTACCTTACCAGGCCGCGACACATCGAATTCCAGCTTATTGGTGACCAGCACGGACACATCGTGCATCTCGGTGAACGGGAATGCTCCATCCAGCGGCGCTACCAGAAAATAATCGAGGAGTCGCCGTCCTGTGCCCTGACTCCCGCCCTGCGCGACAATATGGGCACCCTTGCCTGCGAGCTGGCCAAAAAAGCCGGCTACGAAAATGCCGGCACGGTGGAATTCATTTTAGATGAAGACAGTTCCTTCTACTTCCTGGAAATGAACACCAGGCTGCAGGTAGAGCACCCGGTCACGGAGCTGGTATACTCGCTTGATCTGGTGGAACTGCAGCTGCGGGTTGCGGCCGGGGAGCCACTGCCGTTTACCCAGCAGGACGTCGCCCTCAAAGGCTGGGCCATCGAGGTGCGCGTCTGCGCCGAGGATGCCCGGCGAGGATTTGTGCCCTCGATCGGTCTCATCACCCGCTATGCTGAGCCGCGCGGCCCGCATATCCGGGTCGACTCGGGTGTCGATGCCGGCAGCACGGTGAGCGTCTATTACGACCCGATGCTCGCCAAGGTTATCACCTGGGGGCACAACCGAGAAGAGGCGCGCAAGCTGATGATCCAAGCCCTCAACGGATATCATATCGAGGGAATTTCCACCAACGTCGATTTTGCCAATCAGGTGCTGTCCCATCCGGTGTTTATCAGCGGCACCATCAGCACCGCCTTCATTCCCACCTACCTGCCCGCACAGGATGAGGGACTGCCGCCGGCGCCAGAGATTCTCGACGCCATGGCGATCGCCACCACCCTGGTCTACCACCTGCGTGAGAACTTGATGAGAGATGCGCTGCGGCCTCTAAAATCGCGGGTTGGCGGGTCCGCTGCCGACCAGACTGTGTTTTCGTACGTGACCAAGAGCGACAGCGACGTATTCAAAGTAGAAATAGAAAGGACCGAAGGTGAACATCATTGGCACATCGAGGTCAACGGGGTGGCTTACGAAGTCATCACCCCGCCGCCGGAATTCTACCGTCGCCGACTCAAACTCAACATTAACGGGGAGAGCAGCTATTTTCGCCTGAAGTACAACGGCAATTTCATGGAGGCGGCCCACTGCGGCGCCTGCCGGAATTTCGAGATCTACAATCTCCGGGAATGGGAACTGGCGGGATTTATGCCCCAGCCGTCCACGAAAAAGAGTGAAAATGTTCTGGATTGCCCCATGCCGGGTATGGTCGTTGACGTGAAAATAGAAGCCGGAGAGCGGGTCTATCGAGGCCAGGAGCTGATCATCCTCGAGTCGATGAAAATGGAGAGCGCAGTCGCCGCGCCCGCCGATGCCATCGTCGAATCCGTGCATGTCAACCCAGGTGACGCAGTGGAAACCGGAACCATCCTGATTAACTTCGAAAAGGAGTGACGCCATTCAGGGGATACACTCACTCTGATAAAAACTCCGCTGATTATGTCCGGCGAGATTAGCGCAGCTGGCCTCATCAAAGGGTTCTTTTTTTACCGCGGCAGCAAGAGGGACAAGCACAATAAGAATTTTCCTCAACCTCGAGGGCCCAGACGGTGTTCCAGATGCTCCTGGCCCGGGTCAGGGAGGCGGCGGGGGTTGACCCGGGATTACATGTTCGAAGCGGAGCAGCTCCATCGTGAGCAGGATGAGCAGAAAGGCTCAACGGGCAAGGTTAATTAATCCACTGCTGCCGATCCAGGAAACCCACCAGGACCTCGTTAAAGCGCTCACGCTGTTCGATATTGGGAAGGTGTGCAGCCTGCTGGATAATCAGCAGTTCGGAGCCTTCAATCCCGCTGTGCAGTATTTCCGCCGATTCGACGGTGCAGGCGGGATCGCCCTCGCCCACCAGCACAAGGGTCGGGGCGTTTATTTTTGCCAGATTGCCGCAGATATCCATATCCCGGATCGCCTCGGCACAGGCTATATAGCCTTCGACGCCGGTGCCCAGAATCATTTCCCTTACTATTTCCAGCTGCTTCGCGCCAGAGGTGTGGAAAGGCGGGGTAAACCAGCGCTCCAGGGTGACGGCGATCAGGGATTCGATGCCGCCCGAGCGGGCGTTGTCGATACGTTCATTCCACAGCGATGCGGGTCCCATGACGCAGGCGGTGTCGCAGAGGCACAACGACAGGACTTTTTCCGGGTAAAGGGTGGCCAGCACCTGGGCGGTGAACCCGCCCATGGACAAACCGACGAAATGAACCGCGTCGATGCCCAGGGCGTCAATCAATGCGCCGGCATCTTCGGCCAGCAGCTCGATGGTGTAAGGGCCGGGCGTCGTCTCGGTAGCGCCATGCCCCCGCTGATCGTACCGCAGCACCCGGTACTTATCGGTGAGGGCCGACATCTGGCCGTCCCACATCGTGTAGTTGGACATCAGGCTGTTGCTGAGCATGACCACCGGCCCGTCCTCGGGGCCGTCCAGCCGATAATTGATCTCGAGATTGTTGGCGTTGATTTTCATGATCGGTTCCTTGTGAGCGGGTGAGAAGGATCAGGGGCGAATATCCTGCGGGACTGAGTTGAATGGAGTGTACCCTCTGTCAGACCCATCAGTCAAACAGCCGTGTGGCGTTGTCAAAGGCTATTTTCCTGGCAACTTCCGGCGGCAGCTGAGCCAGCCAGTGTCTGTCGAAGGCAATAATCTCTTCGTAATTGTCCCATTGCGCATTGACCCAGGTATCGCTGCCGACGGTAATACGGTCCGGGTGTTCGAGAAACAGTTTTTCCCAGTCCGGGGCGAGTTTTCCCTGCGGGGCGATGTCGTATTCGCGGATGGAAATATCCACCCAGAGGTTGTCATAGCGGTCGAACATGCGGGCGACCAGATCCGGCGGGTCTGACATGCCTGCATGGGCCCAGAGAATTTTGGCGCGCGGTTCGTAGGCAAAAATCTTTTCCACCGCCTCGTGGGTTGAATGGACATGGAGGTAGATGTCGCGCTCGACCGCAAGTTGCACGGTCATTTTGATAATTTCAGAGTCGGCGTTCACGGGGGTGTGGATGTGGAACTCTCCCAGCCCCTTGTAGATGGGTACCTCAAGCCGATTTTTGAAATAATCGATGATATCTTCTTTCTGAAACCAGTTGCTGGAAGTGACCTCATCATGATAGGGGCGTAAAAAGGGGATGATGCGCTCGGGATCCTCCCGGTAGAGCATTCGGGTACCCTCGTCCGGCGTGCTCGAAACCAGAGCCCTGGTCACCCCTGCCCGTTCCATCATCTCTATGATTACTGCCGGGGGATAGACAGGCCAGGCCGGTTCCTTGTAGTGCACATGGGTGTCGAAGATGGGCAGACCCGTCTGCCGCCCGTCATCCCCATGTACGTGCGCCACCATTCCCGTCGCCCCGCTAAACGCAAGAAAACCACTTAACATCAGCGCTTTTGGAATTGCTCTCATCTCTTTACTCCAGCACCCCGAGTTGCTCACCAATGATCGCTCGTCTCTCTTTTTTCTCGACACCCTCGATGATGATCAGTTCCCCGGTCACTTCAAACCACACCCCGTCGAGTGTGCTCAGTTTTTCCTGGTCGGCCACTTTGAGGATGAGTTCGTAGGACTCGCCTGCCTGGCTGGTAATCTCAAAACCAGTTGTTTCCCCGCCGATGGCGGCCATCCCGGCGCTCACCGGGCCCTGGACGGTGATCTCTTCGGCTGCTGCTCCGCCGAGGCACAATCCGGCTCGCTCATCATAGCTTGCGCCCTCCTCGCAGGAACATTGGCTGGAGTGCCCCCAGAGGTTGTAATCAGAGGTGCATATGCCCTCGGGCCTCTGTCCGGTCCGGGGTGAGGCGAAGACCAGAGAACTGGTCAGCAGCGCGGTGCAGAAGGATGTGATGCACAACTTTTTCATCAGGCAACTCGCAATAGAGGGGTTTGAATACGATAATCTGTATTTCCTATAATCATTACGCCGCGATTCTGTATAAAAATCTTGATTTGGGAGCCGGGAACAATCGCTCCCGCCATGGTAGATCCTTATTTAGTGCCATCTTCTGCTGATTTCAGCCCCGAGCGGGCAGATTATCAATTGCACATCAAGATGGCATTGACAGGACGTCTGTTTCGCATTGATTTTCCCCATCCCTCCAGCTAGGATGCAGCCAATGACCAGTGGCAGCATAAGTCTTTACCCCTGAATTTGTTGGAGTTGCTATGAGATTCCCGCTACCTTTCATGCTTTTGTGCGCTGCCGTGCTTTTCGGCTGTGCCGCCCCGGCGCCCCAAATGCCCGCCTACCAGTTCGTGCCGCCGACCCGCCAGCTGAATTATCTCATCGATGTTGAACCGGTCCTGATCAAGAGATGCGTGGTCTGTCACTCCTGCTACAATTCTCCCTGCCAGCTGAAGCTGAGTTCCTGGGACGGGCTCGAGCGTGGCGCCTCCAAGGAGCAGATCTATAATTCGGGACGGCTGAAAACCATGGATCCGAGCCGACTGCTGGTTGATGCCCATTCGCCGGGCGAGTGGCGGCAGAAGGGCTTTACCAGCGTTATAAACGAGGAAACCCAGAATTATACCGACTCCATCATGTACATGCTGCTCGACCACAAGAGATTGTCCCCGGACGTCAAGGGAACCTACTATCCCGAGGCAAGCGATCTCACCTGTGCCGAGGATGGCGATGAACTGAAAAAGTATCTAAAAAAACACCCCAACAACGGCATGCCGTTTGGTTTTCCCCCGTTGACCAGCGAGGAGTTCACTAC